>NZ_DKJF01000057.1:0-99677 GCF_002454615.1 Pseudomonas sp. UBA6699 | reverse complement strand
GCCGCCAAGGCCACTGCCGCCGCTAAACCTGCGGCCAAGCCAGCCGCCAAGGCCACTGCCGCCGCAAAACCTGCGCCCAAGCCGGCCGCCAAGGCCACTGCCGCCGCAAAACCTGCGTCCAAGCCAGCCGCCAAGGCCACTGCCGCCGCAAAACCCGCAGCCAAGCCAGCCGCCAAAGCAACAGCCGCCGCTAAACCTGCGGCCAAGCCAGCTGCAGCCAAGGCGCCAGCACGTACCGCGGCGAAACCGGCTGCCAAGCCTGCCGCCAGCAAGCCAGCCGCTGCCAAACCGGCTACACCTGCCCCCAGCACTCCGGCCGCTGATGCCAACTCGGCCACTTCGGTAGCGCCATCGGCGCCGGCCAGCACGCCTGCTCAGGCACCGTCTTCGGCGTCCTGAAGCGCTGCAGCCGCGGCGCGTAGCTGCAGCAACGCGTCATGTTGTCGGCCCTGGTCCGGCACCAGCCGGGCCAGCCAGTCGCCCGTGGGCTCAGCAGAGTCCGCGGGCCACTGCTGGGCACGTTCTTGCAAGCGTTCCAGCAACGCTCTTTCTGCCTGTAATTCCAACCCTTTCACTTGCTCGCGCACAAGTGCCAGCCGGCTATCCAGCTGTGCTGCCGCGCGCCATTGCTGGCGCAGGTCGCGTAGCGGGGTGACCACTGTCCGTTGCCAGGGGTCGGCAATGCCGTGCAATGCCTGCGCGCGCTGGTCCGTCACGGCAACCCCACGCGCCTGCAACCACGTGGCGCACAGCAGCAGGCAGACATCGCCACCCAGTGTTTGCAGTTCAAGGCAGGCGGCTTCTACGCCAGGCCTGGCGTACAAGGCCAGGGCGTGATTCCACAGGTCGGTGTGCATGGTTCCACTCGCGCTATGGGCCGAGGAAGCTGGTAGACTCCGCGACCATCATGATCAGACTATCCAACCTCACTTTACAGCGTGGTCCGCAGCGCTTGCTAGAAGGCGCCGAGATGACCCTGCACGCCGGTCACAAGGCCGGTCTTATTGGCGCCAACGGTGCCGGCAAATCCAGCCTGTTCGCCTTGCTGCGCGGTGAGCTGTCGCCCGATGCCGGCGACTGCCAGCTGCCCGGCGACTGGCGCATCGCCCACATGCGCCAGGAGGTTGATACCCTCGATCGCCTGGCCGTGGACTATGTGCTCGACGGTGACGTGCGCCTGCGCAAGGTCCAGGCCGAATTGGCGGCTGCCGAGCAAGCGCACGACGGCACCGCCCTGGCGCGCCTGCACAGTGAGCTGGAAAGCGCTGACGGCTACACCGCCGACGCTCGCGCCCGCAAGCTGCTGGCCGGCCTGGGCTTTACCAACGAGCAGATGGACCGCCGAGTCGGTGACTTCTCTGGCGGCTGGCGTATGCGCCTCAACCTGGCCCAGGCGCTGATGTGCCCGTCCGACCTGCTGCTGCTCGACGAGCCCACCAACCACCTGGACCTCGACGCCATTCTGTGGCTGGAAGACTGGCTCAAGGGCTACCCTGGCACGCTGCTGCTGATTTCCCACGATCGTGACTTCCTCGATGCGGTGGTCGACCATGTGCTGCATGTAGAGCAGCGCAAGCTGAACCTCTACAAGGGCGGCTATACCGCCTTCGAGCGCACCCGTGCCGAACGCCTGGCGCAACAGCAACAGGCCTACGAGAAGCAGCAGGCGCAGCGCGCGCACATGGAAAAGTACATCGCCCGCTTCAAGGCCCAGGCCACCAAGGCGCGCCAGGCGCAGAGCCGGATCAAGGCCCTGGAGCGCATGGAGGAGCTGTCGGCGGCGCACGTCGATTCGCCATTTGACTTCGTCTTCCGCGAGTCGCAGAAAATCTCCAGCCCGCTGTTGAGCATGTCCGAAGGCCGCCTGGGGTATGGCGACAAAGCCATCCTCGACAAGGTCAAGCTGCAACTCACCCCGGGCGCGCGTATTGGCCTGCTCGGCCCGAATGGCGCAGGCAAGTCGACGCTGATCAAGAACCTTGCCGGTGAGCTGGCGCCGTTGTCCGGCCGGCTGGTCCGCGGCGAGAACCTGGCCGTGGGTTATTTTGCCCAGCACCAGCTGGACTCGCTGGACGACAAGGCCAGCCCGCTGCTGCACTTGCAGCGCATTGCCCCCGCCGAGCGCGAGCAGACCCTGCGCGACTTCCTGGGAGGCTTCGATTTCCATGGCGCCCGTTGCGACGAGCCGGTGGTGAACTTCTCCGGTGGCGAGAAGGCACGGCTGGCGCTGGCGCTGATCGCCTGGGAACGGCCGAACCTGCTGCTGCTCGACGAACCCACCAACCACCTCGACCTGGAAATGCGCCTGGCGCTGACCATGGCCTTGCAGGAGTTCGCCGGCGCCGTGGTAGTGGTATCCCACGACCGTCACCTGCTCAAGAGCACCACCGACGACTTCCTGCTGGTCGCTGACGGCAAGGTCGACACCTTCGACGGTGACCTGGACGACTACAGCCGTTGGCTGGTCGAGTATCGCCAGCGCAGCGCGCCGGCCAGTACTGCACCGGTCAACCCGGACAAGACCGACAAGAAAGCCCAGCGCCAGGCCGCCGCGGCCTTGCGCCAGCAATTGGCCCCGCACAAGAAGGCCGCTGACAAGTTGGAAGCCGAGCTCAATCAGGTGCACGCGCAGTTGGCCGAAATCGAGACGGCGCTGGGCGACGCTGGGCTTTACGACGCGGCGCGCAAGGACCAATTGCGTGACCTGCTGGCGCGCCAGACCAAGCTCAAGCAACGTGAAGGGGAGCTGGAAGAGGGCTGGATGGAAGCACTGGAAACCCTCGAAAGCATGCAAGCCGAGCTTGAGGCGCTGTCCTGATGGAGGAGCTGCGTGGGTTGCTGCCTGGGCAGTGGATGGACACCTTATGGCTGGGCTTGCAGATCCTCCTTATCCTGGCGGTGGCTTTTGTCCTGCAGCGCATCGTGGCCCGTGGCCTCAGCCGCCTGGGCCAGCGCTACCCCTTGCCACCGGAGTTGCTGGTGCCCGTGCGCGGTGGCCTGCGCTGGTTGATCATGGGCAGCGCGCTGCTGTTCGTGCTGGAGCGCCTGGGGGTTTCGGCAACGGTGCTGTGGACGGCCCTGTCCGGTTTCGTGGCGGTGGCGGCGGTGGCGTTCTTCGCCATGTGGAGCGTACTGTCCAACCTGCTGTGCGCGGTGCTGATCTTCACGGTCGGGCCGTTTCGTATTGGTGATGTGGTCGAGCTGGTCGACACCCTCGACAAGCCGGCCGTAAAGGGCCGGGTAATCGCCATCAACCTGCTGTTCACTACCCTCCTGGAAGTGCCCGAGGCGGGCGGGGCATTGGTGCAGGTGCCGAACAGCCAGTTCTTCCAGAAGTCGGTGCGGCGCTGGCGCGGGGCCGAAGTGCAGGCCATGCACAAGGACGTGTTGCTCGAGGCGGACTGACATGGCCCGCATAAGCACGCTGAATTCTGCAAAATTTGCTGGTCATATTTTCACCAACACCTTAGCTTAATCTTTTGCAACATTAGTGCGAGCGAGGTGTGTGATGTCGATGGAAGTATGGTTGGGCTTTTTTGCCGCCTGCTGGGTGATCAGCCTTTCCCCTGGCGCCGGGGCGATTGCCTCGATGTCCAGTGGCCTGCAATACGGCTTCTGGCGCGGTTACTGGAATGCCCTGGGCCTGCAACTGGGCCTGATTTTGCAAATCGCCATCATCGCCGCCGGCGTGGGCGCCGTGTTGGCCGCCTCGGCCACGGCGTTCCAGTTCATCAAGTGGTTTGGCGTCGCTTACCTCGTTTACCTGGCGTACAAGCAATGGCGTGCGCTGCCAATGGACATGACCGATGAGTCGGGCGTGCGCCCCATCGGCAGGCCGTTGAGCCTGATGTTCCGCGGTTTCCTGGTCAACGTCAGCAACCCCAAGGCGCTGGTGTTCATGCTTGCGGTGCTGCCGCAGTTCATCAACCCGCATGCACCGCTGCTGCCGCAGTATGTGGCAATCACCCTGACCATGGTCAGTGTCGACCTGTTGGTAATGGCGGGCTACACCGGCTTGGCCGCACGGGTATTACGCCTGTTGCGTACTCCCAGGCAGCAGAAGCGCTTGAACCGCACGTTTGCCGGGTTGTTCATTGGTGCGGCGGCGTTCCTGGCGACCTTGCGCCGCGCACCCGTCTGACAGGCGCGCTGCGATAAATGCAGGTTCGATCGAGTCTTGTCCGTCGGGGTGCTGTCTATCAGGGGGCGGATGATCACGATCATCCGTTTCACATGAGCATGGAGCCGAACTTGCAACTGGTGCTCTCAACCCATGCCGGGCCGGCAGCTTCGATGCACGCCCCGGCACCGAGGAGGAAACATGGACAAGCCGATTCATCCTTTGTCGGAAATCTTCAAACAGTTGGGGCTGTCTGACGACCCGGTCGAAATCGACCGCTTTATCACGACACACTCACCGCTCGAGGACGATGTCAAACTGGTCGATGCGCCTTTCTGGAGCGATTCGCAGCGCGCGTTCCTGAAAGAAAAATACATCGCCGATGACGACTGGATCCCGATGATCGACCAACTCAACGAGGCGCTTCACCCCCAGAAAAAATAAAGCGCCGAGCGGCACCTGACGAGTGAATGGCCGTTGCTATGCTCAGGAAAACAATCGGGGATAGCGCGATGAAAGATCCCTACGTATCAGGTTTCTGGTGCTCCGTTTCCATCCTGGGCATTCTGACGGCCAGCTACTTCTACGGCATCAGGCAGGCGCATCAACTGAACCAGGCGGTGCAGTTCCTCTACGCCGCCGCCGCCGTCACCGTGGCTGTCGCCGTGGTGGCGCTGGCCTGGGTCGCCTGGCAGCAGTTGCACCTGAACAAGCGCGAAGTGATACAGGGGCGCACGTTGCTGACGATCTGGAACACCAAAGTTGCGCTACGCCGCGTCGAAACGGTCTTCGATCGTTATTTCTGGGGCAGCTACTGGCATTCGGGGCGCACTTTCGAAGAGGTCATGGGCGAACTCAAGGGCACCCCGCTGGAGCAAAGCCTTGATGCGCTGAAGCGCCAGTGCCGGGTGCTCGACCGCGAGATCCACGACCACCATCATCATTGGCTGGCCAACGCCCGCGACCTGTCCAGCGTGGCCCAGGCCATGGCCCGCGAGCGCTACCAGCTGGACCTGGGCGAACCCACGCAAAGCGGGCATGGCAATACCGCTGTGCTCAATCGCGACCTCGAAGTGCTGGTCTACACCTGGTCGGCGCGCCTGCGCAGTTTTGACCACCAACTGGACGAACTGGAGCGCGGCTATCACTGAAAGCGCTTATTCGCCGCGGATGTATTGCTCCAGCTGCTTGATCAGGCTGGCTTGCTCGGCAATGGTTTCCTTCACCAGGTCGCCGATCGACAACAGCCCTAGCAGCTCGCCATTGCTCACGACCGGCAAGTGGCGCAGGTGACGGTCGGTCATCAGGTTCATGCAGTACTCGAGGTTCTGCCTGGGCTCGACCGTGACCACTGGTGCACTCATGATTTCCCGTACCGGGGTGGCGGCAGAAGAGCGGCCCTTGAGCACCAGCTTGCGTGCATAGTCGCGCTCACTGACGATACCCACCACCTGCTTGCCCTCGACTACCGGCAGTGCACCGATGTTTTTCTCCGCCAGCATTTTCAGGGCGTCGAGCACCGAGTCATCCGGGCCGATGGTATACACGGTCTGGTGCTGGGACTTGGTCTTGAGGATTTGTTCGACGGTCTTCATACGGGCCTCTGCGGGTGGAAAAGCGCTGTCTCGGTGTAACTAAAGCATCCGGTACGGCGCTCTGCACGGCAATGCAGGAAACGGCATGGAGTCGATTGAAAAACGTCATCGGTGTTCGCCTATGCGGGCCTCTTCGCGGCTAAAGCCGCTCCCACAGGTGTGTCATTGGCCTCAGAGCCTGTGATGCACCCTATGGGAGCGGCTTTACCGGTGCAGCCGATCAGAGCTTCGGCATTTGCCCGATCCGCGCGACCATTTCGCTGACGACCTGCAGGTCCAGCATGAACTGCTCTACCGTCTTGAACTCGTTGTCGTTGTGCCCGGTGTACTTCACGTCTGGCATGGCCAGGCCGAACTGCACGCCGTTGGGCAGGTCGTGTACCGACGTGGCACCCGCCGAGGTGCCGAACTCATGCTTCATGCCCAGGTTCTCGCTGGCCACTGCCAGCAGAGCCTTCACCCACTCGCCCTCGGGGTTGCGATACATCGGTTCGTCCAGGCTGTAGTCGAAGGCTACCGAGGTGCGGCTCTGCCGGGTCCATTTGTCCAGTCTGGTGGCCAGTTCGTCCTTGATCGTGGCAAGCGGCTTGCCCTTGGGAATGCGCAGGTTCACCGCCAGTTTCAAGCCTTTTTCGTCCACCCCTACATAGGTCAACGACGCGGTCAGCGGGCCCATGAACGGGTCTTTGAAGGCCACGCCCAGCTTGTTGCCCAAGTAGTCCAGGCCCCAGTTGTCGGCAGCGTAGCGGGCGGCGTCGGTGAATTGGTTGTGCTTGAGCGGTACCTGCTGGCCCAGGCCAGCAAGGAAGTCGAGCATGCGCGCAACCGGGTTTACCCCGGACTCCGGCTCCGAGGAATGCGCGGAAACCCCGGTTACTGTCAGCACCACCTGCTTGCCGTCGGCCTTGGCGTCGATGCTGAAGTCACCACCGTGCTGCTTTACATACCCGGCGCCGGCTCGCTGCAGTTGGTTGGCGAGTGCTGCCGGGTTGTCGGTGGCCAGGGTTGCGACCGAGGTGGTGGGGATCTGGTTGGTGGCCAGCCCGCCTGTCAGGTTGATGATTTCAGCACCTTCACCCGTGGCCGGGCGTTTGCTGAAGCTGGCCATGATCGTACCGTAGCCCTTTTCGGCAATGACCACCGGGTAGCCGCCATCCAGCGCCAGGTTGTAATCAGGCGTAGGGTTGCGCTCGAAGTAATAGGGGATCGCATCCCCACTGGTTTCTTCCGTCGTGTCGATCAGCAGCTTGAATTGCCGGGCCAGTGGCAGGTTCTCGTCCTTGGCCACTTTCAACGCATACATCGCGACAACGATGCCGTTCTTGTCGTCTTCGGTGCCGCGGCCATACATGCGGTCGCCAACCAGGGTGACCTTGAACGGGTCCAGGCGGGTGCCGTCGTCCAGCTTCCAGTTGTCCGGATTGACCGGCACCACATCGGCGTGGGCATGGATGCCGATCACTTCCTTGCCGCTGCCGAGCGAAATTTCGTAAACCCGGTTATCGATGTTGCGGAACGCCAGGCCGAAACTGTCGGCCAGTGCTTTGATCTTGTCGGCGATTTTCAGGAACGCCGGGTTTTCGTACTGCGGCGTACCCTCGACGTTGTAGGTTGGAATAGCCACCAGTTCGCGCAGGGTTTCAGTGGCAGCCTTGCCGTACTTGATGCGGGTATACAGACCAAGCAGGCGGTTGATCTCGTCCTGTTGCCCGGCGGCCAGCGGTTTGCCGTTCAGGTAGGCCTGCAGTGTCGCCTCAAGGTTATCGGCCTTGGCCAGGTCACTGCCTTTGAGCTTGCCGAGGAACTGCTTGAAGTCACGCGGGTCGCTGCCGTCGAAGGTTTTGACGATTGCCGCGGCCTGTTGCTGAGTGAGGTTGGCCTGGGCCGGTTGGGTGAACAGGCCGATGCTGGCCAGCAACAGGGTGGTGGCGGTGAGTTTTTTCAGGTGCATGGTTGCGCGCATTCCTTCGCCATGGATTGTTATGGGGTACCCGTTGGAGCAACGGGAGGACGCCCACGCTAACATCAATGGCCAGTGGCACGGGAGTGCCAGAAACGCGACATGTCGCACAAATGAAAAAGCCCCGGGCACAGGCCCAGGGCTTTTTGATATGGCGCACTCGGCGGGATTCGAACCCACGACCCCTGCCTTCGGAGGGCAATGCGGTACAGGAATCTTGGTTGGTGGCAAGTCCTGTTAAGTGCCTCTAAGTGCCGTGTGGCAAGGCTTCCGACCTATAACCTAATCGACAGTCTATGACTCTTGGGAGCACTTAAGGGCTGTCACCTTGGGCACAAAAACGAAATTCTAAACTTCGATCTTTGACCACTAACCAGATCTATCGCATGGTCAGCCGTTCAGCTTGGAATACGATGGTTTGGAAATAAGATACGACCTCATGATCGCCCGGCTCAGGCTTCAAACCACGAGATCTTTCTCAAGCAGAGCGCGGCTCAGCTGAAATCTGATCATGCCAAATATTTCGGTCTCGCGTTCGAAGGCAAGCTCACAAGCGAGGAGCTTTTCCTCGCCTGATGACTCTGCCCTCGCATGGGCCAAGGCCGTGCAACATGTGCCGAGATTAGTACCGTAGCTAGCTCACTCGTCCTTGGCGTTTACATCGGCAGAGACTTTGCCAAACGACTCCCAATGGCCAACCAGCTCATCCACGCGATCAGGAATGCGCGGTGACTTACTGAGCACCAGACAGCGGGTTGTACCCACGTACTCCTCAAGGAGGTAGAGCGTGTCCCCAACGTCGACGCCCATCTCCTGCAGAACTTCGTCGGGTAGGCGAATAGCACCGTCGCCGTCCCAGTCCTCAATCACTACATGATTCCGCATCTCGACCTCAGGCAGCGGCTGAATGAAGTGTCCGCAGGGGGAGGCAACGGCGAGCCGATGCCAACGAAGTCCCGCGGCGCAGGTCGACAGAATAGCAAAAAGCTCTCGGGCTCAGAGCGTTGTAACGACGCCCCCCTCACCTCAGCCGCAGCTTCTGACATTTGAACTCGCTCCGGGCCTGCCAGGCACCATCGCCCTTAATGGGCAGAAAGTCCCGCAATACCACCGGAGAAATTCACTATCCCCATGCCGCACCCAGCTAATCCACCAGCAGCTCACTGATAGGTCATCGAGACTTCGCTCTATAGCCACCGTGGCTGCGCTGGCTTGCCGCAGGATGCCAGTGGCAGTCCCGCAAAAACCACTGAGCTGCCACATACTCTCACAGGGATCTCTTCGCCGAACTAGCCAAATACACCCTCGTGACGACAGATCCCTCCGCCAAATCGCCAATATCCAGCGTGCGCCCCCGGAATAAATCGTTAAACCTCGACTGGCCTGGCCTTTCACTCACTATTTCGTATGACGCAGCTCCTGCGAACCATTAAACGAAGCCCACCCGCCAGGACAAATACGTATCATGAGGCAGCGGGTTAGCTTGGTAAGCTCGCTCTCAGACAACCTTTGTCAATGTGGCCGTCATGGAAGAAAGCGCGCAACAGCGTTCAGAACGCTATGTATCCGCCCGCAGCCAGCACCCAGCATGGCTTTTGCTCGCCTCGCGGCGTGCTCCGCTCGTATTGGGCTGCCTGCGCACGCTATTCGAGCGGGCGCATGATGGGATCCCCATGGAGGATGCGCTGCAAGCGCTGTCCGAAATGCTGGCTGCTTATGCCAGCCAGGAGCTTTACGAAATCGACCCAGATGCAACGCATCTCCAAGCAGGTCGTGAACTTCGTGAATGGATCAAGCGGCGCCTCGTCGTAGAGCGAGAGGGCCGTATCTATGCAACCGACGCGCTGGAGTCAGCCATCCAGTTCGTAGATTCGCTGGATAGTCGGATCATGACTTCCACAGCATCTCGCCTTTCGGTGGTTCAGCGCGAGATCGAAAACCTGGAAACGGGTCTGAACCCCAGCCCAACTGGCCGTATTGCCAGCCTGCGCCGCCGAATCCAGGATTTGGAGCACGAGCTAGCGCAGGTAGAAGCTGGCAACGTCATCGTGCTTGATGAAGCGCAGGCGATAGAGGGCATACGCGAGGTATATAACCTGGCCACCAGCCTACGCGCGGACTTTCGACGAGTTGAAGACTCTTGGCGCGAGGCGGATCGCGCCCTTCGACACTCGATCATCAGCGAGCAGTCTCACCGTGGAGAAATCGTCGATCGGTTGTTGGACGGGCAAGATGCTCTACTCAACACCCCCGAGGGGCGTGTCTTCGAAAGCTTCCAGCAGCAACTGAGGCAGTCCGCTGAGCTGGAAACCATGCGTGAGCGTTTGCGCACCATCCTTCGTCATCCAGCGGTTCCAAAGGCACTGAATCGTCCCCAGCAACGTGAGCTACGTTGGCTGGCGTTACGCCTGGTTCGGGAGTCGCAGGCTGTGCTCCAAGCGCGCGCCCGAAGCGAGCGCGATGTTCGTGGCTTCATGAAGACGGGGCTGGCCGCCGAGCATCATCGCGTCGGACAGTTACTCAACGATCTCTTCAATCTAGCGCTCAGAGTCGACTGGCAACGCCAGTCAGAACGCCGTAAGCCTGCATGTTTACCACCAGTTGGCGTAGCCATTACCGGTATCCCGGCAATCGAGCGTCTCCGCTTCAAGACCCTGGATGACGATGATACGGGCGAGCTGGATCTGAGTTTGAAGCCTGCGGGGTTGGAGCAGATTGATGATGACTTCTGGGATGCCTTCGACGGGCTGGATCGTGAAGCGCTGATTCAGGACACCCTAGCTGTGCTGGCGGAGCAGGGGCGCCCTGTCAGTCTCGGGGAGCTTGCGTCTTTGCTTCCACCTGCTCACGACCTAGAAACCTTTGCGCTCTGGTTGGCGATGGCACGCGAGGCAGGTATTGAGGTGCTGAAAGAGGAGCGTCAGCTCGTGGAGCTAGTTGACGAGGATGAGCAACGCTGGCGCTTCAATCTGCCTTATGTCGGACTCGACCACGAGGCACTCAAGGACATCGATTGGGAGTTGTGAGCATGGCAGGGATTTTCGATCGAATAGCAGGCGCCTCTGGCACCGACGAAACGGAGCTGACGGTGGAGCCCATAACGTTGGATGACGGCATGGATGATGAACAGCCTCTTATGAGCGCCGCTGTTCAGGTCGATGAGCGCCGGACGCCGCAACGGGTACGTGAGGCCGTACAGGAAATGCTCAAGTACGGGCTGCTGGAAGAAAGTCACAAGCCCAATCTGTATCGCTCGGCGCTTGCCAATATCGAGGCGGTCGACACAATCCTGGAACCCCTCGACCTGGCCATGGGGGTCGACGAGGTTCGCGGGCTGGTGTTCGTCACCGTTCGTCAGGGCGAGGTGGCCGAGCAGGATGACTGGTCGCACCCCCTTGTGCGCAGGCAAAGGCTGAACCTGGAGCAGTCCCTGCTGATCGCCATTCTGCGCCAGCATTTCATCGCCTACGAACAGGAAAGCGGTACGGGCGCCACTCAGGCACTGGTAGCTGTTGATGAGCTGATTCCGCAATTGCAGGTTTACCTGGGCGAGCTGGGCAGTGAGGCGAAGGAGCGCAATCGCGTCATCACGCTGCTGGATCAGCTCAAGGGGCATGGTTTGGTGTCGGCTCTGGACGCCCATGACCGCGTCATCATCCGCCCCATCATTACCCACTTGGCCAACCCGGAGAACCTGCAGGCACTGGTGGTTTGGCTGCGCGAGCAGGTGGAGGGCGCGACTACCCCGGCTGCCGCTGCTGAGGAGGACGAGGCGTGAAGCAAGCACTGCTCTGGCGTGACAGCGAGACCCTCATTCTCAGCAGCATCGAACTCTATAACTGGGGCGGCTTTCAGGGATATCACCGTGCCGAGATCGATCCCTCAGGCACCGCCGTGATCGGCCCAACGGGTAGCGGTAAAACGACGCTGGTGGATGCTCTGATGACCTTGCTGTGCGCCAACCCGCGCTACAACCTGGCTTCCACAGGTGGGCATGAAAGCGACCGTGATCTGGTGTCCTATGTGCGCGGGGTTACCGGCCCTGGAGACGGAGGTGTAGAGCAATCTCATATCGCGCGCCAGGGTAAGACGGTCACCGCCATTGCCGCCACGCTCGAGCGTGACGGTGCGCAGGTGCGACTGGGCGCTGTACTCTGGTTCGAGGGCACCAGCTCCTCGGCGTCCGATCTGAAAAAACTGTGGCTGTTAAGCGAGTCCCCCGAGCAGACGCTGGAGCATTGGCTCAGCCAACATCACGCAGGCGGCATGCGGGCGCTGCGTCAGATGGAGAAGGATGGCACGGGTATCTGGCCGTATCCCAGTAAAAAAGCCTTCCTGGCCAGGCTCAGGGATTACTTCGAGGTGGGTGAAAACGCCTTCACCTTGCTCAACCGCGCTGCCGGCCTGAAGCAGCTCAACAGCATCGATGAGATCTTTCGCGAGTTGGTACTGGATGACCGCTCCGCCTTCGTGCGGGCTGCCGAAGTCGCCAGCAGCTTCGATGATCTGACCGATATTCACCGAGAACTGGAAACTGCTAGAAAACAGCAGCGCTCATTGCTGCCGGTCGCCGATGGCTGGGAGCGTTACCGAGTCTTGCAAGCCCAGTTGCAGGACAAACAGGCGCTCGAAGGCATTCTTCCGGTCTGGTTCGCCGAGCAGGGTTATCGCCTGTGGTTGGCCGAAACCAACAGGCTGGAGACGGCGTACAAACAGGCCGAACTGGATCAGGCGCAATGCAGGGGGCAGCTTGAAACCCAGAAGGGCGTGGTCGATCAACATCGTCAGCGCTACCTACGTGTAGGGGGCGCAGGGATAGATCAACTACGCGGGCGCATTGCGGATTGTGCCAGGGAGCGTGATAAGCGACGCCTGAAAGCCGAGCAGTACCAACGCTTGGTCAAGGGGCTTGGACTCGCGGATGAGTTATCGGCTGCTGCACTCGAGGAAAATCAGCAGCAGATCGCGGCACGCCTGGAAATACTGGGCGAGCATATTACCGAGGCACGGCAAAAGGCGTTCGATGCCGGCATCGTCCAGAAAGAACTCGATGGCCGCCTGCAGAGCTTGCAGCAGGAGCGTGCCGAGGTCGAACGACGGCCAGGCTCGAACCTGCCTGGGCATTTTCATGCTTTTCGAGGGGAGCTGGCGCAGACGCTTGGCGTCGATGAATCGGCCCTGCCTTTCGTTGCCGAGCTGGTGCAGGTCAAGCCCGAGGAGCTGGCCTGGAGGGGGGCCATCGAGCGGGCAATCGGCAGCCACCGCCTGCGTATCCTGGTGCCGCAGGGTGCGTCCGAGGCTGCACTGCGTTGGGTGAACCAACGACACAACCGCTTGCATGTGCGCTTGTTGGAGGTCAAGGAACCGTCGTCGCGCCCTGTGTTCTTCGACGATGGTTATACCCGCAAGCTGACCTTCAAGGAGCATCCGTACCGCGAAGCGATAAAGGCGCTACTGGCGGACAATGACCGACATTGCGTGGAGAGCACGGAGCAATTGCGTCATACCCCGCACGCCATGACGGCTCAGGGGCTGATGTCGGGTAAAGAACGCTTCTTCGACAAACAGGATCAGAAGCGCCTCGATGAGGACTGGCTGACCGGCTTCGATAACCGCGACCGTCTTGCCTTCCTGGCCGAGCAGATTGGCGAGGTCAATGAACTGCTCGCGCCTGCCAGGCTGGCCTTGGACGCTGCCCGGGGCGATGCCCGCAAGTTGGAGGATCAAGCTTCGCTGCTGCAGCGCGTCGAAGAACTGCAGTTCGAGGAGATTGATTTGCCGGGCGCCGAGCGTCAGCTTGCGTCGCTGCATGCTCAGCTCGAAACCCTGACGCGTCCCGACACCGACCTTGCCATGATCAAGGCTGAGTTGGATGAAGCTGAGGCGCTGTTCGACGCCCTGGATCGACAGAGGCAACAACTCATCGAGCAGTGCGGTCAGTTGAAACTTCAGTTCGAGCAGGCTGCATCCGCTACCCGTAAGGCCTATCGTGGTGCCGAAAAAGGGCTGAACGATACGCAGCGTGAACTAGCGCAAACGCATTTCCCGACCCTGACGGCAGATGACCTTGGCGATATTGTCGAGCTGGAGCGCCAGCATACGCGTGAGCTGCAAGGGCAGCTCAAAGCGCTCGGCGATAAACTCGGCGATCAGAAAACAGAGCTTGCCAAACGTATGTCTGACGCTCTGAAGGTGGACACCGGAGCGCTTGCGGAGGTCGGGCGAGAACTGGTGGACGTACCCAGGTATCTGGAGCGTCTTCGCGTGCTGACCGAGGAAGCCCTGCCCGAGAAACTCAAGCGCTTCCTGGAATACCTCAATCGTTCCTCGGATGACGGCGTCACCCAGTTGCTCAGCTATATCGACCATGAAGTCTCGGTGATCGAGGAGCGCCTGGATGACCTGAATAGCACGATGCAGCGTGTCGACTTTCAGCCCGGACGCTATCTGCGCCTGGTGGCGAAGAAGGTTATCCATGAAAGCCTGCGCACCTTGCAACAGGCTCAGCGCCAACTGAACTCGGCGCGCTTCATCGATGATGAAGGCGAGAGTCACTACAAGGCATTGCAGGCGCTCGTTGGGCTGCTCAAAGATGCCTGCGAGCACAGCAGGAATCAGGGCGCCAAAGCGCTTCTGGATCCGCGCTTCCGCCTGGAGTTCGCGGTCTCAGTGATCGATCGAGAAAGCAAGAGTGTCATCGAAACCCGAACAGGCTCTCAGGGCGGTAGTGGTGGTGAGAAGGAGATCATCGCCTCCTATGTGCTGACCGCATCACTCAGCTATGCGCTTTGTCCCGACGGCAGCAGCCGGCCGTTGTTCGGCACCATCGTTCTCGACGAGGCGTTCTCGCGCAGCTCCCATGCGGTTGCCGGTCGGATCATTGCAGCGTTGAGAGAGTTCGGCCTGCACGCTGTCTTCATCACGCCCAACAAGGAAATGCGCCTGCTGCGCCACCATACGCGTTCGGCAGTCGTCGTTCATCGGCGCGGCGTGGAATCCAGTCTGGTTTCCCTGAGCTGGGAAGCTTTGGATGAGCATCATCAACAGCGCATCAAGGCCATGCATGAAGTCGCCCACTGACATCAGTCGCAGCCTGGCCAGACAATGGCAGCGCTCCAGCGTACGCTTGGAACGCTTGCTCAATCCCGCTAGCTGGCCGCAAAGCCTCAACATCGGCAAGCCTTCGGCACGTCTATTCACTGACAACATCCAGGCGGTACTCCGGCATGTGGAGAACTGGCGGAGCGTGAACGTGGGTACAGTCGACTGGGAGCCCGTCAGCTACCGAGCAGGGCTGTCCCCCATTTCCTTACCGATGCGCTGGCACTTGCGTAGCCCTTCCGAATGGATTGCCGCGACCAATGATCCAGCGGTCAGCCAGGAATACGCTCAACTCGAGTATCTGGTTGAGCAGGTAGACAGTGCCTTTCATGCGCTGCTGGTAGCACAACGGAGCTTGTGGTTGACGAAGCCGTCCGAAGAAGTCGTCGCCACGGCGCGACTCGCCACCCGGTTGTCGCCAGGCTGTGCCCGAGGCCGTCCGCTGCGCCTGCTTGCCGAGCACGGCGTCGACACCAAGTTTTTCGAGCGCAACGCCAGTTTGCTGACCTGGCTCCTCGACGAGCGCTTCGGAGGCGCGGCATCCGAGCAAGGCCTGACGACTTTTCTGGATGCCTTTGAAGAAAGCAGCCACTGGGTTCTGGTCGTTCCCCTTCAGCCTGAACTGTTGCCCTTCAAGCGGCTCAGACTCACCACTGCGGAACTGGCCGAAACCCCACTTCCCGGTTCGCGATTGCTCGTGGTGGAAAATGAGCAATGCATTCACTTGCTGCCTGAGAACTTACCGGACACCCTGGCTGTGCTGGGCTCAGGACTCGATTTGCAGTGGCTAGCGTCCGCGCACCTGGCCGGTAAACATATCGCTTACTGGGGCGATATGGATACTTGGGGCTTGCTTATGTTGGCGCGAGCGAGACTTCATCAACCTACGGTCGAAGCACTATTGATGGAACGGGAGCTGTTCGAGCAACACTCACCGGTGAGCGCAGTCCTCGAGCCGACCAAAGCTCTGGATTCGGCCCCACCTGGTTTGCTGGCTGACGAAGCGGACTTCTATCGGTATCTGCTGGTGCAAGAACGAGGACGTCTTGAGCAGGAGTACCTGCCAAAGGAACAAGTTGAGCGCGCTATCGAGCAGTGGGCTCGAAAGATCCCTGTATAGAGCGGCTGGCGGTGGGCTCAATAGCCCTGTAATCCTTAGACCGCCTACCCTTAAACCACAATCTTCAGATATTCCTTCTCTGAAATTGCCAACGTTGATCGCTTTAGGCGGCCGGTTTTCAGCGTTGGTCTGCAGCGAGCCTTTCCACCTCCTCGACGAGACTAAGGGCGATTCACGATTCCGGTCGACTTAAAGCGCCGGAGGCCGGGATGCTCACGGATTTCCGGTCAGTTGAGTTGCACCATGGCCGAGCCGATCTCGCGCTCGCCAGATTCCGGTCTGATGACGCGACCAAGAGCGCTCGGCTGTTTCCGGTTGCGCTGGAGCGTATGGTCGGGGCTGGTTGACTGCCTGCGCACAGCATTCCGGTCAGACAGCGACACAGGGAAATTCACCACTTACTGCGCGGTTTACAGGGCGACGGGAGTCCAGCGCTCGCCCCAGTTTTGCATCCACCGGAATTTGCCGAGCGCCTTGGATCACAGGAACACCTTCGCCGAAATAGTCAAATGAACCCTCATTTCCTAATCTGGGAGCTGACGAAATTTGCGGCATCTACGTTAGCGCAGCGGACCATCGAGTTACCGTGTGTCTCGTAAGTAATCGGGAGCGCACGCTGATGAGATGGTTTTTCGTGGTGATGCTTTGCGGTGGGGCAGGTCTCTGGCTAAGCGCCCAATATCAAGTTCCTCAATGGTTGCTTTGGCTCCTGCTGGCGCTGGGAACCACGATGTGGGGCCTGGCCAAGTGGATGGAGCGGCAGGAGGCCAAGACGGAGTGCAGTCATGATTGAGCACACAGATCCGGGTTGGTCTGCATGCCCAATACTGCAGGCTTTGCAGCTTTCTGCACGGCAAACACTAGTTGGCATTGCACCTTATCTGGAGCGGTTTCACAGTGGGCGGGAAGGCCTGCAGGAATTCCAGGTTGATGGACTGCTGTTCTACCCTCTGGAGCTAATCAAGGGCGTGCTGGTACGTTCGCCTCAATGGCCGCGGCGCTTAACTGCGCGCTGGGTGGCGGGCGCTGGCGAGCCAGCTACCCGGGGCTTTGAGTTCATGACCAGGAGATAACGAGATTGACCCTCCCTTACGAAAGAACACGCGCCATCCTCAAAACAGAGGAGTTCCTGCGTGAACTCTCCCGTCATTCGGGGTTACCGCAGGATATCCGCAGCTATGCGAAAAGCCTGCTCAGGCACTATCCATCTGCCGATCAAATTTTCTCGCTGGGGCGCCTTGAGGAATGTCTGGTAAACGAAGCGCTTGAAGATGAATACCGACGGCGGGTAATCGCCTTCCACCAGCCGTTGCTCTGCTCGTCGCTGGAGTCGACACGATAGCAATGTCCTGCCCTCATTCTGAGCCGCCGGTGTCTCACCTCGTCAGGCAGCGGGTTAAGTTTCTGCGCAAGGGGAGGCCTTTCAGCATCAGGTGTCTTGCAGGGCTTGGTTCGAGCTCGGCCATCTCCAAGGCAGTCGCCCAGCTTGTTCGCCGTGGCGAGCTTGAGCGTGTGTATCGTGGCATCTACATGCGGCCGAAATACAGTCAGTACACTGGTCGGGTTCATCGTCCTGGGCCTTGGGACTTGGTGAATCTGATTGCCAGGCAGAACCGTTGGAAGCTGCAGATCCACGGCGCTGATGCCGTGAGACATTTCGGGCTGAGTACACAGATGCCGGTCATCCCGATCTATTACACGAGCGGCTCCAGTCGATCTCTATTCGTGGGGAAGGCCGAGATCAGGCTCGTGCATGCCGCTCCGATGGTGATGCAGTGCGCAGGAACCAAAGTGGGGATGACCATCAGCGCTCTGTTTTATCTCGGCAAAGGTGGTACTACGCCGGAGTGTGTTGCTGTAATGAAAAAAGCTCTCAGCCCTGAAGACCTGAGCAAAATAGTGGCCTGCAGAATGCCGAAATGGATGCGCGCAGCGCTGGAGACAACATGAGCCGGTAAGAAGCAGCCAGACACTCCGTTTGGCTGCCTATCCCTCTATCAGAGTCGGACCTGCATCTATTGCTGGCTGCCCTTCTGCATATTTATCCGCGCTCTGCGGATATAGCTCACCGACACGCTGAGCCGGCGGGCGATCTCGGCGTCGGAAAGGCCCCCGAACTCCGAGATAATTTCGGGTGTCATTTCGGGCAACGGTCGCTTGTACGCTTGTATTCCAAGCTCCCTACGCATTTTTTTGACCGGAAAATTACTGACGCCTAAACGGTCAGCGACTTCTGTATCCGGCATCATCCCCAGTAGAGCTATGGCTTCGCTGGTCCAAATGTCCTCCAGTGGTTTGAAACGCTCACGACTGATCTTTGACTCTGGGATCTTCAGCTCCGCTCTCGCACGCTTGATTCGGTTGATGGAAACACCGTACGGGCTTGCCAGCGCGTAATCAGGACGAACTGGAAGGGCGTGTTCGCTCGGTCATGAGACGATTGCAATTACACCCCCAAAGAATCCGTTCTTATTTCCGGCATCCACGTATCGCCTACGCGGCATGATTTGGTGTATTTGATTGCCGGGTTAATAGTGCGGGGTAGCCCACCGTGAGTCACTACTGCTAGTAGCCGATGGCAGAACCATCTTTACGCGGATCAGAACCGGCAGTCAGGGTGCCGGTTTGAGGATCGATGAGAATAATTTGACCGCCGCCCAGCGGCTTATAGCTGGGTGAATCGACCAGCTTATGCCCAAGCGCCTCAAGGCCCTGACGGGTATCAGCACTGACTCCCGCCTCCACCTGTACCACACCGTTCTCGAAGAACACTCGTGGCGCATCGATTGCCTCTTGCGCATCCATGCCGTAGTCGATGATGTTGGTCAGAACATGTACCTGCCCCACCGGCTGGTAGTCTCCACCCATCACGCCAAGTGGTGCAATCACCTGACCGTCCTTACAGAGCATACCCGGCATAATGGTATGCATGGGCCGTTTAGTCGGGGCGATAACGTTCGGATGTTCAGGACTCAGGCGAAAACTTTTGCCACGGTTTTGCAACAGCACACCGGATTTTGGAGCAACCACACCACTTCCAAACTCGTTGTAGATTGAATTGATAAAACTCACCACGTTGCGGTTTTCATCCACCACACACAGATACACCGTATCCGAGTGATCCAGCACCGAGTCAGGCAGCTCGCCTGTCGCTTTAAGGTTAATACCCCGGGCCATTTTTTCGCCCACTTCAGGCGCCAGCAGTTGCTCCACCGATGTGTTCATAGACGCCTGATCGGCAAGGCGCAGATCACGCTCACGGTAGGCCAGACGCGAGGCTTCAACTTCCAAATGAAGGCGTGCGGCACTCTCAGGATGCAACTCTTTCAAATCGAAGTGGCTCAGGGTATTCAGCATCAGTAGGGCTGTTAAGCCTTGGTTATTGGGTGGCACCTGATACAAATCAAAGCCACGGTAACTACCTTTAATAGGGTCGACATAATTGCCCCGGCACTCGGCAAAATCTGCCAGCGTGTGCAGCCCGCCACCAGCTTGCAGCGCCTCCACCATATCCTCGGCGATAGCGCCGGTGTAGAAGGCATCGCGACCAAATTTGGCAATCGCCTCCAAGGTATTGGCTAGTTCGGGCTGACGATGAATTTCGCCAGCCTTGGGGGCGCGGCCTTCAGGTAAAAACACCCGACGCGCATTGTCGATTTCTTTCAGCCACGGCTCGTTTTGCGCCCAGTCTCCCGCCACTCTGTCGGCCACCACATAACCTTCGCGGGCGAAGAAGATCGCGTCTTTAAGGACTTCTTCACGTGCCAGAACGCCGTGCTCATCCAAAAGCTGACACCAGGCATCAATCGCACCCGGCACCGTCACGCTATGCGCACCGCGACCGGGAATGGCATCAAGGCCCTGCTGCAGATACCAATCAAGGGTGGCGGCCTTTGGCGAGCGGCCCGAGCCGTTAAAGGCGCGCACCTTTTGATCTTTACCTGCCAACAGCACAAAGCAGTCACCGCCAATACCGGTGGCTTGCGGCTCAACCACCGCCAATACCGCAGCAGCGGCTACGGCAGCATCCATCGCACTGCCCCCACGGCGCAAAATATCCAGGCCGGCTTGGCTGGCCAGCGGGTGAGAAGTGGAAATCATGCCGCGCTGGGCACGTACCGGGGAACGGCCAGGTAGATGTAAGTTACGCATGGTGAAAACTCCGCAAACGGCTGGCATGTTCTGGATTTAAGGCCAAGGCAGGGACACGCCCGGCTAACAAGTCCTGGACTTGTGCCACACATTCCATGGCTTGGTAATCACTGGCCTCGGGTGTCAGCCCGGCAACATGAGGGGTAGCAATAACATTGGCGAGCACGGCAATTTTTGGATTCGGCTGCTCATCAAGGCCGCGCCCCACATCAAGGCCTGCGCCTTGAATCTGACCGCGGGTGAGTGCGTGATAAAGCGCTTCCTCATCAACCAGAATGCCTCGGGCGATATTGATAAAAAAGCTGTCTTTGCGCATTTGGCCAAACGCCCTAGCGTTAAACATCTCTATGGTTTCGGGCGTGGCGTAGGCTGCGGCAACCACATAATCAGAGGAGGCCAGCAGCTCCTCAAAACGCACCTTTTCAATGCCCTGTTCGGTGATCTCTGCGTAAGGGTCATAGACTGACACCTGCATGCCCGCACACAGACAAAGGGCCGCGATGCGCTTACCAATCGCGCCATAGCCGACAATGCCTACACTGGCTCCATAAAGCTGGCGACCAAAGACCATCGGCTGCTGATGCACGCCCTGATGATAAAGTGTGGCAGCCTGGGTAATACCGCGGCCCAGATCAATCATCAAACCCAAGGCCAGCTCACTACAGGCCTCGGCGTAACCTGCGCTGCAACGCACCGCCAAGATGCCTGCAGCACTGGCTGCTGACACATCGACATTGCGCGCATCCACCGCGCAGCGCAAAAAAGCCAGCAGGTTCGGCAGACCCGCAAACACCAAGGCCTCGCCCGGCGCCAGGCGATCAGAAATAATCACCTGACAATCTTTGGCTGCTGCTACTAGCGCATCGCCCCGCAAGGGCTCGTCACTATCGTTTAGCCGTACATTGCCAAGCCCCTGCAGGGTAGTTACCGCGCGGGCACTGAAGAAGTTTTTCAATAAGTCGCGGTTATGGGTAATCAGGATATTCATCTTTATCCCTTGGCAATTGGCAGATGACGCAACAGCCAGTTGTTCATGTCATGCACCACATCATCACGCCACGACAAGTGCCCCGGGGTATAACGAACCGAACTCAGGCCTTTTTGCTGTTTTTCCAGGATGCCAACATCTTCCAGAGCTACTGTGCCCCAGCGGTGGTAGTAAGGCTGAGCGCGCTCTTCAAAGTCGGGCAGCTCCAGCAAGTGTTTGGGGAAGCAGCCGCCCACCGACAAGTGCGTACGATCCACCGCAATCGGCCTTACTACCAGCCACCACATGCAATCTTGAGCGCAGCAGAATTGGGTAGTGGGCTCGACCAGAGTGAAGAAAGTGCCTTGTTTAGCCTGTTCGCTCAGGCCTTCAATTTGCGGAAAAGGCGCGTCCTGGGTTTTGTCGAGGACTGCGCTCGTCATCAACGACTGCACTTGAATGGCGTGCCATTCGCCTTTGGCTGCAAAGGTCAGGCTATTTTGCGCGCCTACGGTTTTGGCATGGACGATCCCGGTGTGATAGGTCTCCATTGCGTTTTCCAAAAGCAGCTTCCAGTTGCATTCGGCGATGATGTCTTTGCGCCAAACGCAGACCATATCCTCTAATTTGTTGGTCCCGACCAGCTCATCAAAGTCACCTAGATGGGTCATTAAATCCGGCGCGTTGTCGTCGAAATTTAAAAAGATATTGCCGCGCCACACGCTCATGCGAATCGGCACCAGCGCGTTATGTTCCGGATCAAAGCCCGGAACATCAGCCATCCCGGGCGCCCGCATCATGCTGCCATCCAACTTGTAGCTCCAGGCGTGATAGGGGCAGAGGATGTTGCGACGGTTACCGCAGCCTTCCAGCAGAATCGAGCCACGGTGACGGCAAAAGTTGGCAAAGGCGTGCAGCTCGCCTTGCTCATCACGGGTCAGCAGCACCGGCCCGCCCACGGTATCAATGGAGCGGTAGTCGCCCGAGCTGGCAAGCTCATCGGTACGCGCGGCAAAGAACCAGTTCTTTAAATGGATATGCTCCACTTCCTGTTTGAAGATTTCTTCACTGGTGTAGTAGTGCGGTGCAAGAGCACGGGCCTCGCCCAGTTCAGTGCCGCTCCAGAGGTACTTCGCAGAGTGGATCGTCATCATGCAACTCCAGTCACAGGTGTAGCGGCACCGCCGCCCAGATACAGTTGTTTTAAAAGGTCGGCATCCAGACTTGCACCGGAGCCTTGGTAGACAAGACGGCCCTGCCGCAGCACGTACGCGCTGTCAGCAATGGCAATTGCTTCAAGGGCGTTCTGCTCAACCATCAGCACCGTGATGCCCTTGTCGCGAATACTGGCTACCGCTTCCAGCACCCGGTCAATCATCTGCGGCGCCAGCCCCATGGTTGGCTCGTCCAGGATCAGGCATTGCGGGCGCGACATTAGCGCCCGGCCAATCGCAAGCATTTGCTGCTCTCCTCCGGAGAGGGTGCCGGCGAGTTGTTTGGCGCGGGTTTTCAGGATCGGAAACAGCTCGTGCAGCTCGTCGATATCACGGTCGATGGCGCGCTTGTCGCGCTGAATGTAGGCGCCCAGCAGTAAGTTCTCGGTGACCGTCATGCTGGCAAACACCAGCCGGCCTTCCGGTACATGGGCAATGCCCAGTTCGGAGCGGCTTTCAGCGCGTAACTTCAAAAGGTCGTGAGTGATATAGCGGATGCTGCCGCTGATCGGTTTCACCAGCCCTGAAATGGCTTTCAGAGTGGTGCTTTTACCTGCACCATTACTGCCGACCAGACTGGTGATCGTACCGGGCATCACCGCCAGACTGATATCGGTCAACGCTTCAACGGCGCCATAACGCACGCACAGGTTATCGACCTGAATTAATGGCGCAGTCATGCTTTGCCTCCTTTCACCTTTTGTTTGCCGAAGTAGGCGCTTTGCACGGCTTCATTGGCGAAGACTTCGGTCACGCTGCCTTCAGCCAGTTTTTGCCCGTGGTAGAGCACCGTGATCCGGTCGGCTAGACCATGGATGATGCTCATATCGTGTTCGACCAAAAGAACACTGGTGCCGTCGTCACGGATGCGTTTAATCAGGGCCGACAGCTCTTCCTTTTCGGCCAGGTTCATACCCGCCAAGGGCTCATCCAGCAGCAGAAGACGGGGGCGTGAGATCAGCGCGCGGGCAATCTCTACCCGGCGCTGATGGCCGTAGGCAAGGGTGGTGGGGGCACGCTCATCAAAGCTTTCATCCAGACCGACAAAGCGCAGAAGTGCTTTGGCTTGCTCAACCATCTGTGCCTCATGCACGCGCAGCGCCCGACGTAAAAACAGCAGGTGCCAGAGGTTTGCGTCAAAGTGCCGGTGGGCACCGACCAACACGGTTTCCAAGACACTCATCGCACCAAACAAACGGATGTTTTGAAAGGTGCGGGCCAGCCCTGCCTGGGCGATCACATGGGCTTCACGCCCACAGACTTCACTCCCGCTGATGGTCAATGACCCCGCTGTCGGTTTAACGAAACCAGACAGGGCATTGACCACAGTGCTTTTACCCGCACCATTGGGACCGATAAGCGCATGTATATGGCCCTCCCGGATACTGATATCCAGCCCGTCCACCGCCTTCAAGCCACCAAATGTCACGCTTAAACCTTGAGCATTTAGCAGGGCGTTCATTGCGCCACCAGCTTGACCCGCGCTTTGGCGGCAAGTCCTTGAGGTCGGTACAGCATCAAAAGGATCAACAACAGGCCCAGAAGGGCAAAACGCGCTTCAGGGAAGGCTTCAACAAAGGGCAAATCCAGCGCCAGCTGCAGGAACACCACCCAAATCAACGCGCCGATAAAGGGACCAATCAAAGTACCCAACCCGCCCAGAACAACCAGCATCAGCAGCAGAATGTTTTCAAACAGACTGAAGTTGAAAGGGCTGATGTACTGCTGGCTGTGGGCATAAAAGGTGCCAACCAGTCCACCAATAAAGCCACCGAAGGCGTAGGCATATAGCTTGTAGCGCGAGGTCGGGATGCCCATGGCTTCGGCAGCGTCTTCATCTTCACGTATGGCCACCCATGCCCGACCAACATGGGAGCGCACAATGCGAGCAATCACGAACACCACCAAGGCCGCCAGCGCCAACGCATAAAGGTATTGGGCCTGAGCGCTGGCCAACTCGTAACCAAACAGGTTTGGCAACGGGATATCGCGAATGCCCATCGGCCCCCGGGTCAGATCCACCCAGTTGATAGCCACGATGCGAATAATCTCGCCAAAGCCCAGGGTCATGATGGCCAGGTAATCGCCGCGCAGCTTTAGCGTCGGGTAGCCGATACACATTGCAGCCAGCGCTGCGAGTACACCGCCGACGATGAAGTTGGCGTACATCAGCCACCAAACCTCAGCAGATTCAATGCCGAAGCCCTGGCGCATCACCAGAATGAAGATGATTGAGGTGAAATAGGAGCCCACCGCCCAGAAGGCGACATAGCCCAGATCCAGCAAACCGGCAAAGCCCACCACCACGTTCAGACCGCTGGCGAGCATCCCGTAGATCAGCACGAAGATTAAAATCCGCAGCCAGTAGTCGCTGGTCACGACGAAGGCAAGACTAGCTGCAACAGCCACCAGAGCGATCATCAGCCAAGGACTTGGGCTGGCGAATTTACCTAGCAGGTGCTCAACGCGAGCCATCAACCAGCCGCTTTGCGGGCTGTTGCCCAACAAACTTCCACGCTCACCAGCAACGGTTTCCGGCCGGCCGAGCAGGCCTTGCGGGCGGAAGTACAGGAGCAAAATCAGCACACTGAAACTGATGGCGTCTTTCCAGGCGTTGCCGTTCGGCAAGTAACCACCACCCAAGGTTTCCATCATCCCCAGCAACAACCCGCCCAACGCAGCACCCGGAATGCTGCCAATGCCGCCCAAAACCGCTGCGGTCAGCGCTTTAAGCGCAGGTATAAAGCCCATAGTGGCGTGGGCAAAGCCGTAGGTTTGCGCGTAAAGAATCCCCGCCAGAGCGGCAAAACCTGAGCCAAGTAAAAAGGCGATGGCGATAATGCGGTTTACCGGGATGCCAATTAAGGTTGAAGCCGTGCTGTTGTCAGCCGTAGCCCGCATCGCCCGACCAAGGCGGCTGCGCGCCACGAACTGGTGCAACCCCAGCATCGCCACAACCGCCACGATAATGGTTAATGCTTCTGGCACAGTGAGATAGAGCGAGTTGAACAAGACGATCACTTCCATCTCTGAAAGCGGGTTTTCCGGGAAGCGCAGCTCTTCAGCACCCCAGATACTTTGCGCCCCGCTTTGCAGCAGCACAGAGATTGCGATAGAGGTAATTAAAGGCGCCAACCGCGGGGCGTTGCGCAGTGGCCGGTAGGCCAAACGATCCACCACAACGCCTAATATTCCAGCCAGAACAATTCCGAAAGCAGCTGCCAACGGTAGCGCGAAGTGCGGCATCGCCACCGAAACTCCAAACAGGCTGATCTGGTCGAGCATCAAGCTCACGGTAATAAAGGCGCCCAACATGAAGAACTCGCCAAAGGCGAAGTTCACCATGCGCACCACCCCGTAGACGAGACTGAAGGCTACGGCCGCCAGTGCGTATATCGCACCAATGGTCAGGCCGTTAAGCAAAAGCTGAGCAAAGTATTCCATGGCAAACCCATCTGTGTTGCACGAAAGCAGCGGCGCAGCCGCACGGCAAATGGGGCGGCTAGACCGCCCTGAGGTTTACTGGGTGTCGGCTAAGCGAAACGCGCCGTCTTTGACTTGCAAGAAGTACAAAGACCCCACGCGATCGCCGCTAGCCTCAAAGGTCGTTGGACCAGTAACGCCCGGAATATCTTTGATGGTGGAGAAGGCCTCATTAAGCGACTCACGGGTGAGTGCGCCCTGGCTCTTGGCTTGAGTCACCGCTGCGGCCAGAGTTTTACCGGCGTCATAGCCAAGGGCCGCCCAAGCATTGGGCTGCTCGCCATAGGCGCTTTGGTAGGCGTCGATAAAGGGGGCCGTGGTCTCGGTGGAAACCGACGGATCAAACATTCCGTAGGCGATCATGCCCTCCACCGCGCTGCGGCCCAGACTGATCAAATCAGGGTTGAGCGATCCGTCACTGCCTAGGAGCTGAACCTTGATTCCCAAGGCGCGTGCCTGTTCGGCAATTTTTGCTGCTTCAGAATAAAAACCACCGATAAAGATCGCGTCCGGCTTGGCAGCACGCGCCTTGATCAGCAGGGTTTTAAAGTCTTTGGTGCCCAGCAGGTAGCTTTCCTGACCAACAATCTCAGCGTTTTTCGCCGCAGCATCACTGAAGGCGCTTGATAGGCCGATACCATAGTCATCTTGCTGGTTGAGGATATAAACGCGCTTAAAGCCCAGCTTTTCCGTGGCGTAACGCCCCATGGTTTGCCCTTGGGTTGCATCGGTCATCACGTTGCGGCGGAAGTACGCACTGGCACCAGTTAAATCAGGACTGGTGACAGCAGAGGCCAGCACCGGCAATTTGCAGCGGTCAAACACCGGAACTGCAGCCAGTGCAATAGAGCTGAACGAGTAGCCCATCACTACATCAATGGACTCATCCGAGCAAAAGCGTTGTGCAATCAAAACACCTTCGCGAGCCTCACCACGGTCATCAGCCGAAGTCAGACTGAAGGTGGTGTCCGAAGTCTGATTGAGTTCAGTCAGGGCAATCTCTAGCCCCTTGCGGATGTTCAAACCAAATGCCGCAAAATCCCCTGACAGGGCTGCGGTAAAGCCAATTTTAACTTCCTCAGCAGCCACCTGCGTACTGATCAAGGGAAGAGCGGCCAAAGAACTCAGAGCCAGTCGTTTCAACATAAGCATTCTCCAAAGTCAGGATAAGCATGAAGACGATTGGGCAGCGTTAAGGCAATCAATTGGTCTTATTGGTTTGTTTTTTTATTCAGCATTTAGACCTGGATTTGATCTTGCCTTGCCTTGCTCTTGCTGGCAACCACTTATATGCTGGCTCCACTGAAAAAATTCACAAGAGCACATTGGTATGAATGGTTTGCCTGAAATCTTAATTGGTGCAAATGGTTCAGGTGGAAACAATGTCTTAGGCATCACCGCAGTCAACTCCAAAGAGCAGCTGCTGAGCCAGCTTTTGGGGGCGATGCGCACCGGCAGATTAAAAGTCGGAGACAGGCTTTTAAATGAGCGTGACCTGGCTGAATTTTCAACCCTTTCGCGGTCCACCGTGCGCGATGTCCTTAACACCCTTGAGAAGCAAGGGCTGCTAGAGCGGCGCGTCGGACGCGGTACTTTTCTGATCGCCCTTCCCGGGCATGAGCCGCTTGGAGAGCCGGGGAACGAATCCCTGGTTACGCCCGCTGAGCTGATTGAGTTTCGGCTGACAGTGGAACCGGCCCTGGCTGATTTGCTGGTGCTCAAATTGAGCGATGCTGAAATTGACAGGATTCGCGGTGAGCTGTTAGCAGGCCGACATGCCACCAGCTGGGATGAAGTGGAAAGGATCGACCGCGACTTCCACCTAATGCTCTACAGCGCCACACAAAACGCCATGTTCATCGAGTCCGGACGCAAGGTTGCGCGCATGCGCAACAACCCGGCCTGGCTGCGTCTTAAAGCTCATCGTTTTAACCGCGAGCGCTGGCTGGTGTTCCAGCGCGAACACGAAGCCATTCTGGATGCTCTCGCCATGCGCGATGCGCAAACCGTAGCCGACCTACTGCGCCACCATATCTCTGGGGTGCGTATGGATTACGCCCTGAACCGCTCTAACGCGATAAACGTACCCAAGGAGTAGCTGCTATGCCTGAGTCTTCGCACAAGCATCTTTTGTTTATTGACGGCCATTGGTGCTCAGGCCAAAAAGATGCATGGCTGGCAGTGGATAACCCCGCAACCAGCCAAACGGTAAATGAAGTGGCTGTTGCCGAAATCGAAGACTTGGATATAGCCCTAAACGCCTGCGCCAGGGGCTTTTCCGTTTGGCGCAAAACTCCCGCAATAAAGCGCGCGGATGTACTGCTTGAGGCGGCGCGACTGATCCGTGAGCGCCTTGAGTCGCTAGCGCAGACCTTAAGCCTTGAGCAAGGAAAACCCCTGCCTGAGGCACGCATGGAAATAAATTCCTGCGCCGAGCTTTTACAGTGGTACGCCGAAGAAGGGCGACGCGCTTGTGGTCGTCTGGTGCCGGCACGCGACAGCAAAGTGATCAACATGGTTCGGCGTGATCCGGTAGGGCCGGTGGCCGCATTTTCGCCGTGGAACTTTCCAGCCTCGCAAGCTGTACGCAAACTCGCGCCGGCCCTCGCGGCTGGCTGTTCGATTATCTTGAAAGGGCCAGAAGAAGCGCCGGGCGCGCTGATTGGGGTGGTGCAGGCACTGGTAGACGCCGGCCTGCCTGACGGAGTGCTGGCGTTGGTGTTTGGCCGGCCGGCTGAGATTTCTGCGCATTTGATTGCCTCACCGATTATTCGCAAAGTCTCGTTCACAGGCTCCGTGCCGGTTGGCAAGCTGATCGCCACCCAAGCGGCACAGAACGTCAAACCCTGCACTCTAGAACTCGGCGGACATGCTCCGGTTCTGGTATTCGAGGATGTGGATATCCTCGACTGCGCACAAAAGCTGGCACAGGCCAAGTTCCGTAACGCAGGGCAGGTATGCGTCTCGCCTACCCGCTTTTATATCCAGCAAAGTGTTTTTGCCGAATTCACCCAGGCATTTGTCGAGGCCGTACAACGTATAACCATTGGCGCAGCCCAAGAGCCAACCACACAAATGGGCCCACTAATCAACCAACGGCGCTGCGCGCAAATCGCCGACTTAGTCGCCGATGCCAAGGTCAAAGGCGCTACCGTCCTAACCGGTGGAGGGCCGCTAAGAGACTCCGGCTATTTTTTTGCGCCAACCGTGTTAACCAACGTTCCAGAAAACGCCCGCGCGTGGATGGAAGAACCTTTTGGTCCACTAGCGCTGCTGGCGCCGTTTAACTCGGTGGATGAGGCAATTGAGCTGGCCAACAACACAACCTTTGGTCTTGCTGCCTACGCCTTTAGCCACAACCTCGCAGTCTGTCATCGGCTAAGCGACGAGCTCATCACCGGCATGCTTGCCATTAATCACTTTGCGTTGGCCTTTGCTGAAACACCTTTTGGCGGTGTGGGTGAAAGCGGTTACGGGCGTGAAGGCGGCAGTGAAGGCTTGGATGTGTATTTGGTTAATCGCCTGATTACTCAGGCAGTGGCTTAGATTTCGGCTTTTGCGCTTTGTAAGCGAACGGGCATTACACCTTGCCGACGGATACCCAGTTGTGCGGCAGCAGCTCGGCCAGAGCGCTGGCCTTCTGTGTCGGCAGTCGCGTTAGCACATCCTTGAGATAGGCATACGGATCATGCCCATTCATCCGCGCCGACTGGATCAGGCTCATGATTGCCGCCGCCCGTTTGCCGCTGCGTAGCGACCCGGCAAACAGCCAATTGGAGCGACCTAGAGCCCACGGGCGGATCTGGTTCTCGACTTGGTTGTTGTCGATGGGCACGGCGCCGTCGTCCAGATAGCGCGTCAGCGCTACCCAGCGTTTGAGGCTGTAATCCAAAGCTTTCGCCGTGGCTGAGCCGTTGGGCACAAGATCACGCTGGGCCAGCATCCAGTCATGTAGTGCGTCGAGGAGCAGTGAAGCCTTTTCCTGCCGTATTCGCCAGCGTTCTTCATTGCTCATGTCGCGCACTTGGCGTTCGACTTCGTACAGCCCAGCGATAGAGTGCAGCGCCTGTTCGGCCAGTTGGCTTTTGTTCGCCGCGTGCAGATCGAAGAACTTGCGGCGGGCGTGAGCCATGCAGCCGATTTCGGTGATGCCTTGCTCGAAGCTGGCCTTGTAGCCAGCGAAGTCGTCGCAGACCAGCTTGCCATTCCACTGGCCAAGAAAATTGCGCGCATGCTCGCCGGCACGGCTGGGGCTGAAGTCGTAGACCACGGCCTTCAGATCGGCGAAGGGCGTGGTGCTGTAGGCCCAGACGTAGGCACGGTGGGTCTTCTTCTCGCCGGGCGCGAGCATCGAAACCGGGGTTTCGTCGGCATGGATCACGCGCTGGGCAAGCACCGCTTCGCGCAGCGCATTGAAATTCGCCTACGGTCTGTCTGACTTTGCCGTGTAAGGTTTACGATATCGGCTCCAATCTGCCGGGAGCCCCGATTTCCATGCGTGGCGCCGATATCACTCAGGAATCCTTGTTCACTGTCGCCAAGCTCGATGACTTCGTGCCAGCGACTCACCCCCTGCGCGCCATCCGCAAGCTGGCAGACACCGCTCTGCAGCGGATGAGCGCCCTGTTCGACACATTGTATGCCGACACCGGCCGCGCCTCGATCGCCCCCGAGAAGCTGATGCGGGCGCAGTTGCTGCAGTTGTTCTACTCGCTGCGCAGCGAGCGGATGCTGATGGAACAGCTGGGCTACAACCTGCGGTTCCGCTGGTTCGTCGGCCTGGCCATTGATGATCCGGTGTGGGATCACTCGGTCTTCTCGAAGAATCGTGACCGCCTCAATGCCCAGGCAGTGGCCGCCGAGTTTCTGAGCGAGGTGGTACGCCTGGCGGAGAAGCAGGGGCTGATCTCGGATGAGCACTTCTCGGTCGACGGCACATTGCTGCAAGCCTGGGCCTCTCAGAAGAGTTTCCGTCCCAAGGACGATACGCCAGACGACCCGGGCCCCGGCCCGCGCAATGCCCAGCCGGACTTCAAGGGGCACAAGCGCAGCAACGACACCCACGCCTCGACCAGCGATCCGGATGCCCGGCTGTACCGCAAGAGCCACAACACCGGCGCGCAGCTGAGTTACATGGGGCATGTGCTGATGGAACACCGCAGTGGCCTGGTGCGCAGTGCTCATGTGACTCTGGCCGGTGGTCGTGGCGAACGCGAAGCCGCGCTGGCGATGCTGAGCAAGCTGGGTGGTCGCCGTCGACGCACCTTGGCTGCGGACAAGGCTTACGACACGGCAGACTTCGTGGCCGCCTGTCGTGCCCTCGGCGTGACACCCCATGTTGCGCAGAACACCAATGGTCGTCGCAGCGCCATCGATGGCCGTACCACGCGCCACGCCGGCTATGGTCTGAGCCTGAAGATTCGCGCCTGGATCGAAACCCACTTCGGCTGGCTCAAGGCGGCGGCAGGCCTGCGCCAGGTGAAGCAACGCGGACTTGAGCGTGTCGACGCGCTGTTCCAGCTGGCCATGGCGGCAAGCAACCTGGTGCGTCTGCCGAAGTTGCTGGCTACAGGCTCAATGGCATGAGCGCGTTGACGGGGAAGGTGCGCCTGGAGCACACCAAATCGGGCTATTTCCATCGATTGGCGCCCTAAACGGGAAGTAAACGAGCGCGACCGCTGCTGCCAGAAGCAGTGGACGTAATCATCGCGGCGAATTTCAACAGGCTGCTAGGGTCTGTTGCCGTTTCGCGCCAACAAATGGTGGTTTCGTCGGGGATGCGCTCCAGGTTCAGCCCGGCAAACTGGCGCAGGATCGTGGTTTCGTACAGCGCTTCCTCCATCGCTGGATCGCTGTAGCCGAACCAGTTCTGCAGCAGATGCACACGCAGCATCGCCATCAACGGGTAGGCCGGACGGCCACCTTCACCCTTCGGATAATGTGGCTCGATCAAAGCAATCAAGCCCTTCCACGGCACCACCCGATCCATCTCGATCAGGAACAACTCCTTGCGGGTTTGCTTGCGCTTGCCAGCGTACTCGGCGTCGGCGAAGGTCATCTGCTTCATCGGGAAACTCGGTGGGTGGGGTCGCGGTATTTTGCCAAATCAGAAAGTCTTTTTCAGAGTTTCCCTAGGCTGACAAGCCAAGCGCTGGATCGCAACCATCCATCACCTTATCCAGCTAGATCTGCCTCCTCCAATAAGTGCCGCACAAATCCCGGCGGGTGCAGATTTCCGGGAGGTTTGCGCCAGATCAGTTGGAGACGCTTTTCAAGCCCCGGGATGGGAAGAGCTACCAGCGCGCCACTGCGAACTTCGTCTTGTACTGCGGAAGCCATCACCAACGACACGCCGAGTCCCGCCCTCACTGCTTGTTTGACTGCCTCGGTGCTGCCTAGCTGCATACCGCTGCGAGGCACGCCCAGTTCGCCAAAGTATTCGGTCAGAAGCCGTCCGGTACCGCTACCCGGTTCACCTCCCAGCATCGGCAGGTCCACCAGACGATCACGTTCTATGCACCCTGCTTCAGCCAGCGCATGGTCGGGGCTGACGATAAGCACCAGCGGCTCGACCCGCCAGAGGCGGTGTTCGAAGTCGGGGTGAGGTAGCCACCATTCCATGATCGCGGCGTCGAGCTGGCCCGCCAGTAGCTGGTCGGCCACATCCGGGTTGGCGGCGATGCGCAGATCCACCTCGCCCCTCTCATTTGCGGTCGTCAGATAGTTGCGCACGAATGGCTGGAGAAGGTAGGTGCCGATGTTGGAGCTGGCCCCGACGCGCTCACGATTGCCATGCAGGGCTTCTAGCGCCCGGGCGTGCATGTCGAGCAAGGCGGTCGCATGCGGCATGAAGGCCAGCGCCCGTGTGGTAGGCTGGCAGCCGCTACGACTGCGCTGCACCAGCGTTACGCCGACCTGCTCTTCAAGCTTCTGCAAGTGCTGCGACACCGTCGGCTGGGCCAGCCCCAACGCCCTCGCCGCGCTCTGAAAACTGCCTGTTTGAACGATCGCTACCAGGCTCTTCAGCCAGACCGGATTCAACATGCGGCAGGCTCGGCCTTGGGCAGACGGTTCGCAGCGTTGATTGGGCGCGCACCTGCCAATACCTGGATGATGTTCTGCGCTGCACAACGTTCAATCTCCAGGCGCACCGCGCGCACTGCCGACCCTATGTGCGGAGTGAACAGCGTATTCGGATGCGCGAGCAGCGCAGGATCGATCAGCCGCGGCCGGTCCGCGCGAGCCCAGTCTTCCATTTCGAATACATCCGCCGCATACCCTCCGAGCTGGCCTCGCTCAAGCGCCGCGAGCACGGCGGCTTCATCCACTACCGAACCACGACAGGGGTTTACAAGCAGAGCGCCCGGCCGTACGAGGGCAAGCAGCTCGGCGTTGACCAGATGCTGGGTATCGGCATTCAAGGGAAGCGCCAGCAGGATGAAGTCCGAGCTGGCGAAGAGTTCGCTGCACGCCACCTGGCGCAGGCCGAGCCGTTGCTCGGTTTGTGTATCCAGAGCCTTCGCCTCGTGGTACTGCAGGGTCGCGCCCCATCCCTGCAAGCGATCAGCCATGGCCAGTCCGATGGCGCCCATGCCAAGGATGCCGACCGTAGCGTTATCCAGCCCCGTGCCGTAGAACTGTGGTTGCCAGCCCTGGAACTCGCCAGAGCGGACGAACGCATCTGCTGCCCGCAGATGCCGCCCCAGCCCCACCGCCAGTCCGATCGCCAGCTCGGCAGTCGGGACCGTCAACAGATCAGGCACGAAGGTCAGCCAGACCCCGCGGGCAGTACAGGCGTCCACATCGAAATTGTCGAAGCCCTTGAGCGCGCAGCCGACTACACGCAGCTCAGGGCAGGCTTGAAGAAAGTCTGCATCGACCCGATCGGGCATGAACGCCATCATCGCCTGAGCATCGCGGCAGCGGCGCAGAATTTCCTCGCGCGTCAGCGTGCTGTCGGTCTGGTTGGTCATCAGCTCGCAATGTGGCGCCAGCAGTTGCAGGATCTCATCGTGTACTCGGTGAGTTATAACGAGTTTCGGCAGCATGGTTTGTCCTATTTGAAACGTTTGCGCAGCACGCCACTGAAGGCGTCTACTAGCGTGACCATGGCCAGGATGACCAGCAGGATTGCTGCAACCTCCTGGTACTGCATGATGCGCAGCGAGCCCATGAGTTCGAAGCCGATACCGCCAGCGCCAACCATGCCCATCACGGTGGAGGCGCGAAAGTTGTATTCCCAGCGGTAGATCGCCACGTCGGCGAACTGCGGCGTCACCTGTGGCAAAACCGCGTGCAGCAGCACTTGCATCGGCGTAGCCCCCGCCGCCCGAGCGGCTTCCACCGGCGCTTCGTCGACGTGCTCGATGGCCTCGGCGAAGAACTTGCCGACCATGCCGACCGAATGCAGACCCAGGGCAAGCACGCCCGGCAAGGCGCCGAACCCTACGGCTGCAACGAAGATGATGCCCATGATCAGCTCCGGCACCGACCGCAGGGCATTGAGCAGCACCCGGGCAACACCGAACACAAGGGGGTGCGGCGCCGTATTGCGCGCTGCAACGAAGGCCACCACCAGCGAGAACACCACTGCGATGGCCGTACCGGCGATGCTCATCGCCAAGGTGTCGATCAAGGGGCGAATCCAGCTTCGATAGCCCGAAAAGTCTGGCGGCATGGCCTCGCCTGCCAGGGTCGCGATGGAGGGCAGCCCGTTCAGCAGCGTGGTGGCATCGAGCAGCCCCACGTACCAGCAGGCCAACAGCACCACTCCGAATACAATCGCCACCTGCCCCAGCTGGCGCCACCAACCGAGGCCGAAGCCTCGAAGGATGTGCTCGCGTTGCTCTGCAGGCAGCGCCTGCACGTCGTAATGAGTAGACATATCGGTGCTCACATCGTGGCGAAGTCGAGGCCGAGCAGCGATCCCATGTTGCGGATCACATCGTAGTCGGCGTCGGTGATTGGCGCGAAGGCCTCGGCCTTGAAGTTGCGCAGCACTTCGGGATCGTCGATACCGACGAATACATCCCGCACCTTGGTTTTCAGCTCGGGGCTCAGGTTCGAGCGCATCGCCCAGGGGTACTGGGGGTATTCGCCGCTGTAACCAAGTACTTTCACCTTGCTCGGATCGATTAGGCCACTTTCGGCTACGTGATTGAAAATTACCTCCGACAGCCCACCCGCATCGGCGTTGCCGTTCGCCACGTTGACGGCAACGGCGTCATGCGTGCCCACAAAATGTTGTTCGTAGTCCTGCCCACCCGTCAAATCGGCCGTCTCAAGAAGCACGGTTTTGGGAATCAAATGGCTGGACGTCGATGCCCGGTCACCATAGGCCATCTTCTTGCCCTTAAGGTCGGCATACTCATTCACGCCTGACGCCACATTGGCGATAATCACCGAGCGATAGGTCGGCTTGCCGTCGATGACCATGGCAGCGAAGGGCTCGATGTCGCTTTTGCTTTTGGCCATGACGTAGGACAGCGGACCGAAATACGCCAGGTCGATACGGCCAAAGCGCATCGCCTCAATCATCGAGGAATAGTCGGTGGTTACGATCAGCTGCACCTTCTTGTCCAGATGCTCTTCCAGATAATCCTTCAGCGGCTGGTTACGCTTGATCAGCTCGGAGGCGTTTTCGTCCGGAAGCAGGGCAACCTTTAGCACATCCGGATCGGCATCGGCCGCTAGGGCGGACAAACTTGAAACAGCGGACAGCAAGCAAGTCAATAAGAGCGCGGATAAGCGTTTCATCGGGACATCTCCAGTGAAGATTCGAGCATGACAGGTGGTTCAGCCGGAGCATTCGCTGGCTGAGTCGTAGAGCGGCCTGCATAGATGCGCTCAAGCTGCGCATCGGTGAGTTCCGAGGGCGCGGCATCGAAAACGATCTGAGAATCGGCCAGCCCGACGACGCGATCGGCGAAGCGGCGGGCATATTCGAGTTGATGCAGCGAAACGATGGCGGTGATGCCGTCTTCCTTGCAGATGTCGCGCAGCAATCCGAGAACACGGACCGAAGTGGCCGGGTCGAGACTGGCTACCGGCTCATCGGCCAGAATGATCGCCGGCTGTTGCGCTAGCGCACGCGCGATGCCTACCCGCTGCTGCTGGCCACCGGACAGTTTGTCCACCCGGCTTAGCGCCTTGTCTGCCAGACCGACCCGAGCGAGGCAACTGAGCGCAATCTCCTGATCGGCACGCGGCAGAGGAAACAGCGAGCGGAGCGTGTTGTGAAAGGCCAGCCGACCGGTAAGCACATTAGCCAGTGCGCTTTGACGTTCGATTAGCTGGTGGTGCTGAAAGATCATGGCGGTACGCCGACGATGCTGACGCAAGGCCGAGCCGCTGCCGAGCTCACCGAGTTCGCTGGTGACACTGCCGCCAGTGGGCGTGACGAGTCGATTGAGACTACGGAGCAAGGTCGACTTGCCTGCGCCCGAGAGACCAAGCAGCACGGTGAACTCACCACGCCGAAATGCAATCGAGGTATCGCGTAGGGCTGTCACGCCGCCTGGATAGACGACGCTCAACCGGTCGACCCGCAGCACGGCGTCCTGTATCGGATGGGGCGTCATTTGATCACCTTTCGCAATATTGCTGGCCGCACAATTGCGGTTCGCGATGCAAAGGGTAGAAATTCCTTGTTAACGCACTGCTTCTAAAGGATGACATTTCGATGAATACTTCGAATCTGCCGTAGCGGGGCGGCAAGCGAAGCCGTGGAAGAACGGGCGCAACGTAGCGTCTTTCTTCACGCGGGATACAGGAGGCTTTGATTGATACTGCTGCGGATTCGCTACAGTAACGTTGGGCCAGAACGTAATGCCATCCAAGCAAGAGAGCGCACACTAGCGGACTATAGGAGACATTCTATTCTTGCCCGTCGATTGACCTAGGCCGTTATGTGGCTGGTCGAAACCTTCAGGTGCCGCCCAACTAGACGTCTGTTGTCGCGCCCAGCTTAATGCTAGGGAAACTCTGAAGAAGACTTCCAGATTTTGGCAAAAGACCCGGATTCCACCCGCTGAGTTTCCCCATGAAGCAGATGACCTTCGCTGACGCCGAGTACGCCGGTAAGCGCAAACAAACCCGCAAAGAGTTGTTCCTGATCGAGATGGATCGGGTGGTGCCGTGGAAGGGTTTGATTGCCTTGATCGAGCCGCATTATCCCAAGGGTGAAGGCGGTCGTCCGGCCTATCCGCTGATGGCGATGCTGCGCGTGCACCTGATGCAAAACTGGTTCGGTTACAGCGATCCAGCGATGGAAGAGGCGCTGTACGAGACCACCATCCTGCGCCAGTTCGCGGGGCTGAGCTTGGAGCGTATCCCCGATGAAACCACCATCCTCAACTTCCGTCGTTTGCTGGAGAAGCACGAACTAGCCGCCGGCATCTTGGCTGTCATCAATGGCTATCTGGGCGACCGAGGGCTGTCGCTGCGCCAAGGCACGATCGTCGATGCCACGCTGATCAATGCCCACGACGGATTGTTACGCTTGCGGCCACCGCGTGGATTGGTGGCACAGACCGAGCAGGGTGTCCTGGATCTATGGAAGCTTGCCCGTTTTCTTGGTGAAGCACCGATCCCGGAGCGGGCCTTCCTGGATGGCCTCACCTTGGAAGGTCCCTTGCGAGCGGTCTTGCTGGTGGAAAACTCTGGCGCTTGGCGTGACCTGCCGATGCTGGACGGATGGCTTTTGGCTCATGTCCCTGGCTGGGACAACGAGTTGTTCTACCTCGGCGACGATCTCTGCTGCGGTGCAGCCCAGGGGGTTAGCTAGCTTGATCAGGGTGGTGATCGTTGGCTGGTTGATGCCCCGTTCCATCAGGCTGACGTAGTTACGCTGCAATTCCGCCTCATGGGCCAATTGCTCCTGGGTTAATCCTGCTTCGACACGCCGTCTGCGCAGGACCTTTCCGAACGCCAATCCGACTTCCACAGATGACTCCCCAAAAGGGAGGACTATCTGGGCGGCGCCATCTCTGGTCTTCACAGTATATTGTGAATTTGGTAAAACGTGACCTCATGGCATGACGTCACCCCAGCGAACTGCAGGGCTGCCTTCCTACATGCCGTCTTCGTAATCGGCTGTAATTCAGTGCAAACAATTAATTTTCGATAAATAAGCAGTTAAATAGAAGGATGTTAAAAGTATATGAGGATTATTGGCATAGCTGCTTATGTGTCATTTGCATTTTTTTTGCAATCAGGAGCCTTCGCTGGCGAAACTGGGGTTCAGCAACTTGTTAAAAGATGCGAGGCTGCTTCCAAGGCTCGCGGGTCCTCACCTGCGCTCTGTTCGTGCACGTTGGAAAGAATGCAGGAGTATGGGTTCACTGATTCGGAGATTGTTAATTTTTCTCGACGAGACTTTAAGCCAAAGGATCTACATGAAACTGAACGCCATATGGACTACAGCATTAAGGTTCGATTAATAGCAGGGCAATGTGGCTGATTAGCTTTCCCACAGTCGTCAGTCTAGGCGTACGTAATTGATTATGTGATTTACCGTAAAGGATTTTATGCGGAACTTTCCTAGGTTTGTTTCATTAGCTCTTGCTGGCTCTATTCTTGCTGGTTGCGGCAGTGAGGATTTCACAGGTGCGTATCGTTATAAGATACCCGGTAGCGAGAGGGTAATGGTTCTCAACGTTCACGGTGATGAGGCCGAGATATTTGGAGAGGATGTGAACGACGGTCGCATCAAGCCGCTGGTTAAAATGAATATTTCAGTAAAAAATAAAAAGTTACTCCTTGATGATGTTAATAGTTCCGAGCGCTTGGCCCTCACGCGAAATGTAGATGAGCAGAGTGTCGATTGTCTCAACTGCAAGGTGCTTGGCATCAATGACGCATCGGTTTGGAAGTATGACCCTCAAGGGCCCTATGACGTAGAGCAGATGCTGAAAGACCAAGCACTCAAGGATGAAGAAGCATTAAATGCCGAACTGCTCAAGATGCAGGAGCAAATTTATGAGCAGGCCAAGCGAGACGAAGAAGCCGCCAAACTAGGTCCCTATGAAGGGGATTGGGTTTATCAGAGGACAACGAAACAAGACCCCTTGATCATCATGACTATCTGGCGCAAAAGTCAGATTAAACGCTGGTCGTTCCGATTTGAATCCATGGATCGCATAGGACAGGAAGTACCAGGGTTCGAGGTCTCAGATGTTGGATTGAAGGTCAAAGTTGGCTCTGAGAGCCGCCTATACAACCTCAGCCCTGATAAGCAGATATTGACCTGCGCTAACTGCAATAGGCCTGAGCGCTGGGTCAAGGCTGACCACAAGAAAGACCTAAGCGATCGCCATTACGCTCGACAGATGGCTGGTAATCCGTAAATCGTAAGAGACCCTGTCCAAATTTGCATTGAACAGGGGCTTATTTCGCTACTGTGCGTATCGGAGTTCTGAAATTTGGGCAATTGCCTCCGATACTTATACCAGTTGAGCCGCTTTCAAGAGGAAGAGAGGAATATCTGAGTGTTTTCCTCCCCAGCCGCCGAAACTTTACACCTGATGCGCTCCATGATTTCTTCTCCAAGCTCGCGTGATGTAAAGTCGAACCTGAGCTGGTAAGACTTTTCGCTGCGCTCGGCTTCCCAATACGAAAGCCCCTGATCAAACTGGATGGTCAGTTGATTACCGGAGCGCAGCTTAAGCTGTAGCCGGCGGTAGTGCGGCAAGGTAGGCAGGCTTAGCACCTCTCCCTCGCGGCCGCAGTACGCCAGAGCCTGGCGGAGGGCCTCATCGCGCTCGCGAGCTGAGTGCCAGTCATGCCGGCACTGCCAAGGCGAGCGATTGTCTTCCCGCTGATATTGTCGGCCTAGGATTCGGATAGAGAAATCTGCATCACTCAGCCGTCCGAGCTCGTGGATCACGCTGACCAGCAGATTCACAACTAGCGGGCTGCATACGTAACGGTCGCTGTAAACCAGTTCTGTAATTGGATCCTTGCCTGTGAGGGCATCATTAATCAGGCCATTGGCCTCAGTACCTAGGTGCTCCCAGAACCGACGAGCAAAGTTGTCGAGCGAGCCATCCAGCTGATTGCCGATCTCGATCTTGATCAAGCCAGGGGGTGGGGCCGGCATGAGATCGGCAGCATTCAAGATGCGCTCTGCCTTGAGGTCGGAGGGGGTGCCTCGGATGATCCGTGCACCGGCCTCCGCTAGATCCCATGTGTGGCCAGGTGCGGCCAGGTTCGTATTGTCGCTAGCCCAGGCAATGCAGCCTTGTGGGCCTTGCAGTGAGACATTGAGTGCCAGCGCCCCGAGATCCGGTATGGAATTGTGTAGGCATATCTGTACTCCGTTGAAGGCTAGCTTTGCCAACCATTCCTTTTGGTCTCTTGGCAGGCTGGAAACGGTACTTTCCAGTAAATGTAATTGCACTAGGTGTCCGACGCTTTCCCAACTATGCAGTTGATGCCTCAGGCGGCGTGCGACAGCAAGATCCCACTCTTCGGCGGGTGCAGTGAAGTAAATGGCTACGGTCTTCGCGTTGTCGTCCCTAGTAATCGCTCTTTCGACCGCTTCCTGTAGAGTGGCGATTTCTGCCTGGCTTTTCGGACCAAAGACAGCGAGCTCGGCGGGCAGCGCCAGGCCGGCAAGCCAAGTCTGATTGATCCACTCCAGCGCGACATGACGATTGAGGCGCTCGGCCTCGAAGCGGGTATCGAAGCTGAGCAGGCAGTTCTGGCAGGCATGCGAGCAGTTGCAGCTGTCCAGACGGGCGATGACCTTTCGCCACAGGCTGGCTTCATTCAGCCGCTCCGCGGCCTGGGTGGTGTAGCCACCGCTGCGCAGGTCGAACACCCGGATGGCGCGGGTTGGCTGGCCATCGACCTTGATCGGGTGGCTGTCGCAGCCCAGCTCCTCGCTCTGTATGCCCAGATCGGCGGCAATCGCTTCGCGCAGCGCCACGGCAATCGAATAGGCGGTGACGTCGTCGTTGAGCAGTTCGCCGCTGGAAGGGTTGCGCAGCACCAGTTCCAGCGCATCGGTCAGGCTGTCATGGCCCAAGTGGACGTTCTGCTTGATCTTCCAGCTGTTGTGGCTGCCGGGGCAGATGTTGTCCCTGTCGTCGCTCCTGCCGCCACGCAGGCGGCGGTGCTGCGCCTTCTGGCGGAAGGCAGCCGGCAGATATTGTTCATTCGCTGGCGCAGAGCCGTCAGGGTGGCTGAGCATCGGCTCGGCCTTGCCGCACTCCAGGCAGATGGCAAAGCCCTTCTGGTTGGCGCCCGATGTGTAGTTGAACAGCTGCGCCTGCTGGCTGGCGCGGAACTGGCCGAGTGCCGGGTTGGCCAGGCAGACCCAGCTGGCCGGTACGTTCAGCCAGGGCGCATTGACCGGCACATACTGCAGGCGGCTGATGTCGTTGTGCGGCTCGTCGAAGAAGTCCACGGCAAAGCCGGAGGGCACCAGATATTCGCGAATATTTTCATCTTTGATCGGCTCACCGCACGCCTGGCAGTTGATCTCCCGTCCGGGGTTGATGGCCGTGTTGCTGGCACCGCACTTATTGCAGTGCCAAGCTTTCTTGAACAGCTGCAGCTCCTTGACGTTTTCGGCAGAGGCGGGAGCGTGCCAGTTCAGGGTGATGCCGGAGGACTTGTAGACCAGCCCATCCATGACCAGTTCGGCGCCCGGCGCATATTCGCGCAGGCCGGTGATACGGTCGCGGGAAGCCAGCGAGCGGTAGCGTGCACGGTTGTCCTCGCGCTTGTCGCCTTCCTCCTGCTTCAGGGTCTGCATGCAGCGGTTGTCGAAGCTGACGATATCGGTCGGGAAGCCGTAGCCAGGCAGGAAGCGCCGGTCGGCCAGCTCGCTCAGCAGGTACTCCTTCTCGATGCGGCTGAGCTGTGCCTCCATGGCTCGGTAGGCAGCGGCCTTCTTGTCGGCAATCTGCTGCAGTTGGGCTTCGCTGGCCGAGTATTCCTGCTGCCATGCCTGCATGATCTCTTTCATGCGGCGGCTGGCGTGCTTGAACAGCTCGGGCTGCGGGGTGGTATCGAGGAAGCTGCGGCGGGTGATGTCCTTGAGGGCCTGTCCCACCAGCGTTTCGGTATCGACCGCCTGGTTGTCGCACCACAGGCAGAATCGCGCGGCCAGCGACATAGGCAGTTCGCCGTCGAGGAAGAAGGCACCGGCGGTCATCGACTTGATTTCCTGGGCGGCGACCACGTGCTTGAGCCAGTGCGACAGCAGCCAGGCATTGACGTGGCGCTGTACCAGATCGGGGCTCTGCAGGGACACCTTGGGCATGCGCATGGGCGTGTTGAACGGCCAGAGCGGGTTGTTGAACACGCTCTGGTCGTGCGGGGTGTTCTTGCAGACGGCCAGGGCCAGCGAGCGTCCCTCGCGGCGGCGCCCGGCACGGCCGGCACGCTGCAGATAGTTGGCCGGGTGCGGGGGCACGTTGTTCATCGCCACCACGCTGATGCCGCCGATGTCCACGCCCATTTCCATGGTGGTCGAGCAGCTCAGCAGGTTCAGCCTGCCGGTCTTGAACAGGCCTTCGTAGCTGTCCAGCTTGCTCTTCGGCTGCTGTGCCGAGTGCTCGGCGGCACGGAAGTAGTGGCCCCCCTCGATGATCCGGTCCATGACGTCCGACCAGAGCGCGTCCTTGCGCAGCTGCTGGATCTGCGGCTCGCTGTTCAGCCAAGCGCGGATCGCCAGCAGGCCCTCATCACCCGGCACATGCAGGAGCGCCTCGGGCGGACGCGGCAGGGTGTAGGGCGTCACCTTGACGACCATCTCGCGGTCGGTACGTGGCGTATAGGGACTGAGCTGCTCGAACGGGGTGTTGATGAAGCGCCGCGATACCGGGCACAGGTAGACCGTTTCGGGCAGCCGGAAGCTCAGGTCCTTGAGGTCGAGCTGATAGCCGTCGCCTGACGAAATCAGCAGCTTTGCCTGCTGGGTCAGTACCCGCCAGGCTTCGCTCAGGATCGAGTCGATCTGGTCCTGATGGGCCGCGGTTGACCAGTTGAATGCCTTGCAGAGCAGCAGGATGGCCCGTGACTGGAGGCTGCTGACGGTATTGACGGATGGCCAGCGGGCAAAGCGACTTTGCAGCTTTTCAGGCTTTTCCCCCAGGACCGGCGCCACGACCCATTTGGGGCTGATGCGTGCGCCGATCAGCGACTGCCAGCGTTTGTCGATGTTCAGGAGGGTGTTTTCGCGGACGAAGAAGTCCAGCAGCACCTTCAGGTAGGTGCGCCAAGTGTCGACATCCAGATGTTTGGGCCAGGCCATGGGCTTGCTGGTGATGCTGTCCAGCTTGGGATAGCAGACCTGTACCAGGCCGAGGGTTTCCAGGCTGTTGGCACGCTTCGGGCGGCGATAGAACTCGCGGGCCAGCAGCATGTTGGCCAGGGCGACACTACCCTGCGGGCCGAAGGTGTTCGGTGCGAGGTTGTTGTAGTAGTCGAGCATACCCATCTGCAGCTCCGGCGTGCCGCCCAGATGGTTGGCCATGTCGGTCCAGCTGATTTCCGCGCCTTTGGCCGCTTCAGCTTGCATGTCCAGCAAGGATTGCAAGTGCTTTTGCTCGATACGACTCAATCGCTCTGCTGTTTGAAGGTCTTGCAGGTCCTGCAAGTCCTCTGCGGACAGTCCATTGACGGGTTGTGCCTGCAGCAGGCGCTGATAGATCAGCCCGCGAATCCGGTTGCGCTCGGAGTCCTGCTGCAGCTTGACGGCAATCCGTGCGGTGCCCTGGCGGCTGTCGGTGAAGGAGATCAGCTTGCGGCCCTGGAACGGCTTGCCGGTCGGCATCGGATCCGGCGGGCAGAACTCCAGCAGGGTGCCGATCACCGTGCTGAGGGTGAAGGGCGTACCGATGCGCGCGGGGCGCAGCAGGCTGCGGCCCTGGATATTGGCGCCACAGCAGGGGCATTCGTTCTTGGCAGTGCGGAAGAGCTGCAGCTCGATGCCACCATCCGCCGGACGATTGGGCGTCAGTCGGTGAGTGGCGCGATCGAGGAAGTCGGCACTGCCTTTCTTGACGGCGCGATTGGTGATCAGGATCTGGATGGATGACACAGTATCCTTATCCTTGGTCTGATCATCGGCCTCCGTGGCTTCATCTTCGAGAGCGAACTCGTCGTCCTGTTGCTGTGTCGGATCGACCAGAGCACTGCTACTGCTTTTGGTGGCCGCCTGCAGGAAGCTCTCGTTGCACTCCTCGCAGGACACCAGTGGCATCAGCGGCGCGCCGCAGCGGCAGTGAGTCCGCTCCTCCAGATAGACCATGCCGAACGGCCAGTCGGCATGTGCCAGCGCGGTGCCGGCCTTGTGGCTGCAGTTGCGGTCCACGCAGGCGCGGATTGCCGGAATCACGTTATGGAACAGGTGTGCGCGCAGCGGCAGGAAGGACAGCCCTTCGGCACTCTTGGTGCCGGACAGCAGATCCAGCCAGGCGAGCACCTGCGCCGAGGGTAGACCGGACTCACGGATCAGCCCTTGCAGGCTTTGTGGTTTCACCTGGCCATTAGGCATGAACAGGGCGCGCAGCCGCCGAGCGGTGGGGCTGGCCTCCAGACGCTGGTAGCGCAGCGCCGACTGTTCCTGGTCCGCCTCGATGGCGCCGATGGCTTCAGGGGTGTCCTGCTCGGCAACCAGGGTGGCGTTCAGCAGCGCCGGGATATCCCGATGTCCCTGCACGACATGCACCTGCTGCGGATCCACTCCGCCGATATCGGCGAGGAAGGTGCGCAGGCTCTCGATGGTCTGGGTATCCGAGCCGAAGGTGGCCGAGGTTGCCACGAAGCGCACATCCTGCGGCTTGACCTGGAAGGCCAGCATCACCCGGCGCAGCAGCAGCGCCATCTCCGCGGCCTGGGAGCCGATGTGGGTGTGCGCCTCGTCCAGAATGATCCAGCGCAGCTTGCCGGCCGACTTCTGCAGGATCGGCTCGTCATCCTTGCGGATGAGCATGTACTCCAGCATGGTCGCGTTGGTCACCAGCAGTTGCGGCGGGCTGGCGCGCAGGCTCTTGCGGTCGATCACCTGGCCATCGTACTGCTGGTCTCTATTCCTGCGTTCGTTCTCCAGGGCACCGGTGTATAGACAATGGCGAATCTGTCCGCCGAATCCGTGGGTCCAGGCATCCAGGCGGTTCTGTTGCGAGTTGATCAGGGCGTTTAAAGGGTAGATGAACAGGGCGCGGACACCCTCCGGGTCTTCGCCAGCGTCGATTTCCTTGGCCAGCTGGCTGAGGACCGGTACCAGGAAACACTCGGTTTTGCCCGAGCCGGTGCCGCTGGTCACCACCAGTGATTGCGGCTCGGGACGGTTGAGAATCTCCCAGGCCGCCAACTGGTGGGTGAAAGGATGGCGATTGCTGGGGAAGGCATATTCCTCTGCAAGATCATGGGGCTCCTTGGGCGGGGCCGCCATGGCTTCGGCAAGGCGTCGGTGTAGTAGGTTACCGCCGGCCAGCGAACTCATGGTTTCAGAGCTTTCCTGCCAGCCGAAGGTCGGCTCGAAGACTGGGTCGGCCAGCCAGGCGCCCGGAGTGCCGGGGGCAGCGGTCAGCTGATCATGCAGGAACTGCCGCAGCTGCGGATTGCCGAGGCTGAGCAGGCCCTGGGCGGCCCGCTCGCTGCGGGTGCTCAGGTTGCCGGTGAGGGCGGAGAAATAGTTCTTCTGATAGAGCATGGGATTCACTTCTGCATCGAGGCGGCTTGCGCCATGGCCAGGCCGAGTTGATAGGCCGAGTCAAACCAGACGCTATCGAACTGGCGAGCATTTCTGAGGCTGAACAGGCGTGCCGGGTCGGCTTGCCATTGCTGCCCGCGGCCAGCGTAGGTATCGAAGGCGGCCATGAAGGGCAGCATGACCGTGGCCAACTTGAAGTCGTTGGCAGGGAGCTTGCTGCAGCGGAGGAGCATTTGCCCGTGGGGCGTTTTCAGGAAGGCTCCTATATCCGTATTGCCGCTGCCGGGGTATTGATGGGTTTCGGCAGGGTTCCGCCGGAACATCTGCTGCATGGCCGAGTGCTCGCCATCAAACAGGTGCGACTGCCAGGAGGCGGTGAGCATCGCCGGGTTTTTCAGGAAGAACCCCACATCCGGGCTTTGCAGATCGAAGGAGTGGTGCAGGCCCTGATCGAAGATAAAGCGCAGCGCGGGCTGCCAGCGAGACAGGAACTGGCTCTTACTCTGGATGTCGGTGCGGATCAGCGACAGTAGCCGGGGATTGTCGACGGCCAGCTGTTGGCGCAATGTCGCAAAGGTGTCGAACCAGTGCTCCGGGGCAATCAGCAGCCACTCGAAGGGCAGCTCGCAGGGCAGGCGCTCGGCCAGGCGGCTGGAGAAATCGTCCAGCCGCAGGGTGGCCATGGCCAGCGCTTGCGGCTCGCGGATCAGTGCCTGGCAGATATCCAGGCTGGCCAGCGGCAGATGGTGCAGCCGGTCCAGCAGCAGCTCCAGCGTCTGCCAGTCCTCGGCTTCCGGATCCGCGGCCATGGCGCGCAGCGCGGCTCGGAGCAGGCGCATGCGCTCTTCACCATCGGCTTCGCAGAGCGCGTCGCGCAGCGGGGTCAGGGGCTTCGACAGTTGTCTCACGGTCGGCGGCACGACGGTCGGACGGCTGTGCAGTTTGGAGTCGTCGGGGGTGTACAGCAGCCAGGGACCAACCGCATCGGTCGGCAGGCTGACCAGCCAGTTGCCGGTGAACACCTGCTCGGAGAAATGCAGCGGCAGGCTGACTGGGTCATGTTCCGGCTCGGCCAGAGGCAGGGCCAGTATCAGGCCCTCGGCCTGGGACTGCTCGGGCAGGAGATCACGAGCGCCATCGCTCAGGGAGGCCATTTCTTTTTGGCTGTGCAGGCGGATGCGCGTCGAGTAGCGGCCCACCTGCAGGCGGGCGTGGGTCTGGTGGGCGTGGATCAGCTCCAGCTGCACGGTATGATCGAGTCCGGGGTGGCAGGACATCATCTGCTGGATTGCCGGAATCAGCTCGAACAGACGGATTTCGCGGATCCCGGTGTAGCGAATTTCCTGCGACAGGGTGGAGCGTGAGTCGGTGCCGCCGGAGGTCAGGCGAATCTGCCAGTTCTCGGCGCCCTGTGTCGACATCAATACCGCACGGCATCCGATCAGCTCTTCGATGGTCAGGGCCTGATTCAGCTTGAGAGGAGTGTCGTTGCGCAGCAGCGTGACGCCATAGCCGGGGAAGGGCAGAGTGAGCTTCTGCTCGCCGTCGGGCCACTGCAGGCACAGCGGAACCGTGGTGGCCGGCCGGCTGCCGGTGCTCTTCAGCCGCAGGGCCAGGCCTGTTCCATCATGGCGGCGCTCCAGCGCGATCTGTTCGCTCTCGCAGCGCACGGGCACATCAGGCCAGTGGTGAAGGCGAATGCTGCCCTCGAGGGTAGTGGCGCCCGGCGCGTAGGTGATGGAGGCTTCGTCCGGGAGAAGCACGGCGCGGGTGTTCAGCAGGCGCTGGCCATCCTTGCGCCAGATCAGCCGGCACAGCCCCGGCGCCCGGGCTTGGGCGAGCGGCAGCTCCTTGCCCTGCGTGCGGACAAACAGCTCATGGGCGGGCGCATAGCTGGAAAAGCCCGTTCCCTGCTCAATGCGTAGGCGCGGCGTGCCACGGAACAGCAGCCCCGGCACGGAGAGCGCCTCCAGACTGTTGCCATGCCAGTAGGCTTCCGGGTGGCGGGTAGCGCTGGCGCTGATGGTGACAACGAAGGGCTGTTGTTTGTACGTGAGCCGGGTGGTACCGGCGGGAAGTTCCATCAGCATTTGCCCGTCGGCCAGGCAGTCATGCAGCTCGCGAGCCTCGCCTTCTTCGGCATACACGATGGTTCTTGCCGGCATGGCCGCCAGTGCCGACTCGCCCTTGACCAGCGCATCGCCCTGGGCGAGCAGGCGGGCAAAGGGGTAGGTATTCTCGAAGATCAGCGGCTCGTCATGGCTCAAGGCTTCGCCGCCCGGTAGGTTGGCAATGTGCAGGGTGGCGCCCCAGCGGCTGACGATCAGCTGCGCGGCATTGTGCAGGCTGTGGATGGCCGGCAGCGGCCTGGCGATCAGCTGGTATTCCTCGTCTCTAAGCAGGGCTTCGCCGACCAGGTATTCCCGCTCGCCGATGCGCAGCAGGAGCTGGAAGTGTGGCGGCAGCGCATCCACGGCCATCCCCAGCGCCTCGGCAACCTGATCGCGCCTGGCCTGAGCCTGCATCACGAAGGACTGCTCGTAGACGGGTATGGAGCCATCGGAACTGAAGCGCAGGCCGCGCTGGATCTGGAAAGGAGGCCGCCGCGACTGGGGCGTGATGCTGACTGTATCCCGGACCAGACCCTTGATCAGGCTGGCGGCGGCCTGGGAATCGAGGGCGATGGGGAAGAGCTCTTCCCAGTGAGGGCACTCTTCCTGCAGCCGGGCGATTGGGTCTTGGGCGCCCTGCAGGGCATAGGCCTTGCGGATGTGCAGCACCGCCTTGACCAAGCTGTCGAGCAGTTCGTAGACCGGCGCCTGCTGGTAGCAGGCGGGCAAAAGCTCGGCCTGGGCCTCGATGGCCTGGCGCAGATGCTCATCCTGCAGGCGGTATTCCAGTGCCTGCTCAGTGACCATGCGTAGCAGGCGGGATAACCCGCCCTGTGCCGACTCGACAAGGCGCATGGGCAGGCCGCCATTCACCGCGACCAGGCCGATGAAACGTTTGCCTTCACTTTTTATAGTGGTTTGCAGACGCCACTGACGACGCCCATCAATTACCAGGCTGCGGGTCTTCTCATGAGCTACCTTTCTCTGGCCGGCTGCCTCGCACAGTGGTCCCCAGCGCCATGCTCCCCCTGGATATTCGCGCTTCCACCATTCGGCCGCAAAAAGTAGCCAGGCCTGAGCATATTCGGGGTGCGCGTGTTGCCCTAGGTTGAGCCCATGCAAGAGCTGGCGCAGTGTCTCGAATTCTTCTGATGAGGTCTTATAGGCGAATAGGGGACGACCATCCGGCTCTTGCAGTCCACGCCTAGATAAAAAATCTGAAATCCATTGGACAAGCGGCACACATAATTCCTTTTTTGTGAACGAGTGAGCTGCCTCAAAGGCTGTCCTTGGATCGTGTCCTTTTTTCAGTCTTAAAACAAGGCGACGGATTCATCCGGCTTGTGGGGGCTGGAGATGAAGTGCATTGATGGATGCACGTGAATCAAGAGATGCTCAGCCTCCGTTCAGCAAGGCAGCCGCCATACCGTCCAGTCGTTTTTTTGTCTTTTCCCATTGCGGCATGACCTGCTGCATAAGGCGGTAGAACCGCTCACTGTGGTTGTGTTCGGCGATGTGGCAAAGCTCATGCAAGATCACATAGTCGATGCACTCGCGGGATGCTTTAACCAAGTGGGGATTGAGCGTGATACGGCCCGCAGGTGAACAACTGCCCCACTGTGTCTGCATGCTTAGGATGCGCAGTGGCGGCTTGGCTGCAACCCAAAGGGCTTGTTGCAAGACAGCGTCTAGACGTCGATCAAACACCTCACGGGCGCGAGCTTTGTACCAGGCGTAAAGGAGTGCGCGGATCTTGTCTGCCGACTTGACCCGAACAGAAACCTCCAGCTTGCCCCGCAACAAACGCACCTGCTGTAGCTCATCAGGCGCCTCAATCACCTTGAGCACATACTGCTTGCCTAAGTAGTAGTGGCTTTCCCCGCTGACGTACTGCCGCGGGCGAACGTGGGTTAGCTGAGCACGGAACTCACGAAGCTGCTCATAGATCCAGCGACCGCGTCGTTTCAGCGCGGCCAATACCTGTTCATCGCTGGCCCCATCCGGCGCACTGACGCGCACGCGGCAGTCCGGATCGACTTTGATCAGAATGCGTGAAACATCGCGAGCCCTTCGCGTCCTTTCAACCTGTATCAACTCATCGGCATAGTGGAAGCTCAGCCAGCTCGACACTGCGGAGGCAGGTGGAGCGCTCATGACGATGGGTACACTCATAAGCCGGACAAGCCTACTCGCGTGATTTGCACCACCCACTCAACCATGGCCTTCGCCTGATCCATGCCAGCGCCCACCGCTTTGCACTCCTTGAAGAGCAGCGGCAGTAGCTTCTTGCGAATATCGCTCTCAATATTTTGTGGGTTGATTGAATGCTCAGCCACTGAGGTCGTGACCATTTCATCCAGGCTGAAAGCTAGTTTTACCCAGTGCTCCTGTGCCTGTTCATCAGCTGAAACCAAGGCCTCAGGAAGGCTCTTCTTGAAAATGCCGAAGTACGCCTGGGCATGCCGGTTACCCGCAAACACATCGGGCAGCTCATCGAGCTTGCGGGCCTGCACCTTCTGCTCAAATTCGTGGAATAGCAGGTATTGCTTAAGCGGGTGGTCAAATAGCTTTGCTGCCTCTTCGATGGCCTGGCGCAGCAGTTTGGAGAACGCTTCTTGGGCGTAGGGGTCATCACGCAACTCCTGCTCAATCATCTTGCTGACGCGGGTCTTGATGATGTCTGTTTCGTTGCGTGTCTTTTCCTCGCTCCACTGTTCAGGCTTTTGCTGCCCCATCTTGCCGACTTCATAAACTCCGCCGGGGTCTTTCACCTCGACGCCTACCACATGCTTATCCAGCAGCTTACGTACCTGCTCGGCATACTGGTCGTAGTTCACCGTTTCACCGGCATCTTGTTTGGCGAGTTGGCGCAGACTGGAGAACTGTTTAAGGGTTTCCTTGTAATGAGCGCGGTCGGCATTGCTGAAGCTGGTGTCCTCGAAGAAGGATGCTGACTGCAAAGCGACCTTTAGGCAGGTAGCGAACTCGGTCAGCGCTTCGTAGAAGTCGTCGCGTACCTTGAGATTCACATCAACCAGCTCCCCATCGCGCTCTTGCATCCTGGGCACCAGCACTTGGCGTAGCTGTTCGATATCACCTTTGTTTTTCACATCGGAGAAGATCGCCCAGAGGTTCTTATGCAGCTGGGGTAGCCGTTTGTACTCGCTGCTCATCTGGTTGTAGAGGCCAGCGATGTCATTGATGTCATAGCCGCCCTGAGTGCGGGAGGCCAGATCCTGATACTTTTGGATCGTGGTATCCAGCTCGGAAAGGATGCCCCTGTAGTCGATCAGCAGGCCGAACTTCTTCAGTGGGTGCAGGCGGTTTACCCGAGCAATCGCCTGGATCAGGTTGTGCTCCTTAAGTGGCTTGTCGATGTAGAGCACGGTATTTTTCGGCTCATCGAATCCCGTCAGCAGCTTGTCCACCACTATCAGGAGCTTGAGAGAGTCATCCTTGTCGAATCGCTCGATCAATTGCTTGGTGTAGATCTGCTCATCCGTACTGCCGACGTTTTTCTTCCACCACTGGGTTACCTCGGGTGAGGCCGATTCATCCACATCGGTGTTGCCCTCACGGCTATCCGGCGGGCTCATCACAACGGCGCTCTCGAACAAGCCTGCCTCATCCAGATACTGCTTGTATTTGATTGCCGAGGCCTTGCTGTCGCAGGCCAATTGACCCTTCAGCCCCTCGTCGATGTTCTTCACGAAGTGGTTAGCAATATCTAGAGCTATCAGGCGAATACGGTCATCCGCGCTATAGATTTGCCCCTTCTTGGCGAACTTGCGCTTGAGGTCGGCTTTCTGCTGCTCGTTTAGCCCTTCAGTGATTCGCTCAAACCAACTGTCGATGGCGCGCGCATTTACATCCAGATCAGGTATGCGCTCTTCATAGAGCAACGGTGTCACAGCCTGATCCTCCACTGCGCGCTGCATGGTGTAGGCATGCACGATGGGGCCAAACTTGTTCGTCGTCTTATCGTCCTTGAGCAGCGGTGTGCCGGTAAACGCGACAAAGGCCGCATTGGGCAGTGCCTGCTTCATGCGGATATGGTTTTCACCACCTTGGCTACGGTGACCCTCATCGATAAGCACGATGATGTTGGCACTGGTGTTCACGCACTGTGGCAGCTTGGTAGCGCTGTTGAACTTCTGGATCAGCGAGAAAATGATGCGCTCGTTGCCCTTACCGATTTGCTCAGCCAAGCGCGTGCCGGAAGTGGCCATGGCAGCCTCGCGATCCTTCTTGCCAGCCAGTTCGCCGCCCGAGGCAAACGTTTTGCTCAGCTGGCTTTCCAGGTCAACCCGGTCGGTGACCATCACAATGCGGCACTGCTTGAGAGAGTCATGCAGGATCAGCGCCTTGCTCAGAAAAACCATGGTGAATGATTTGCCCGAGCCGGTTGTATGCCAGATGACACCACCTTCACGACCGCCGTCTTTGCGTTTCTGATTGATCCGTTCAATCAGCCGTTTGATGCCGAAAACCTGTTGGTAACGCGCGACGATCTTGCCGGCCTTCTTGTCGAACAAGGTGAAGAAACGAGTCATCTCCAGCAGCCTGGCTGGGGACAATAGGCTAATGAGCAACTGATCTTGGCCTGTCAGTGCGAGCTCGCCGCCAGCGATCAGGTTTTCGTACCAGTGCAGATCAGCCGCTGGGCGATGGCTGAAAATTGCCGCCTTCTGCACACCAGTCAGTTGGCGATTCTTTAGCGTGTACAACTCAGAGGTAGAGATATCCTCTTCGCGCCAGGCCGCCCAGAACTTAGCTGGCGTGCCGCAGGTGGCATAGCGCCCATCGCTGCCATTGATCGACAGCAGTAGCTGGCTATAGGCGAACAGTTTGGGAATTTCGTCATGGCGCTGGTTGCGCAGGCTTTGCGAAACGCCTTCGTCGATTGTCGGGCCTTTTTGTGCATTGCCATCCGGGCGCTTGGCCTCGATTACGACCAGAGGAATGCCATTGACGAAGCAAACGATATCCGGCCTGCGCGCTTCCACACCGCCGCTGCGGAGCACGCGAAATTCTTCAGTGAAGATAAAACTGTTGTTGGCTGGATTGTGCCAGTCGATCAGCGCCACGGTTGGGCTGGCCTTTTTACCATCCACGAACTCCGTCACCGAGATGCCATACAGCAGATGGTTATAGAGCCGTTCGTTTGCAGCCATCAATCCTTCATTGAGTGCAGGGCTGCACACTTCACTGATCAGGTTGTCGATAGCTTTTGCGGAAAGCGGGTACTCACCGCCTCCAAACAGGAAGCGCCGCTTACTCAGCTGCTCACGCAGCACATCACGCAGCACCACGTCATCGCTCTTACCGGCCCGCGCAGCCAGAGCGTGCTCGGGTGACATGAATTCCCAGCCGAGGTTGCAGAGCAGCGCCAGAGCAGGAAGCTTTGCGCTGTACTCCTCCTGAAATTTCGGTGTTGGTGTCATGCGCTGTGATTCTCCGGGCGGCCATCCAGTTTTCGCTGAAAACCAATCAGCTCATGAATCTGGCTGCTGTGTGGGTCATAGACCCATTCATGATCAAAAAGGCTGGTTAAACGCTGAGTCATAAAGCAATCGCCTACGACCAGGGAATAGAAGCGGTTGCCATGAGTACGCTGCTGCTCAATTTGCTGGCGTAAATGCTCTGGCAAGCTAGCCATGATGAAGTCTGAAATCATCAACAGGTCTGCTCGTTCATAGGCTTCGCTTTTCATCACACCCAACGCATGATCCAATGCCGGGATCGCATCCGTACCGCCGTGAAAGGACATGCCCAGAAACTTGATCAATGCCTCCATACCAAAGTCGTCGCCAAGATCAAGCGTCTCGATGCCGGTGGAAAAATTAATCAAATAGCATGCTCGCTTTTGCTGCCTGGCCTTGCCTGCAATGAAGAGCGCCACGGCTTTGGCAACCGTCTCAGGCATACCGCTCATAGAGCCGCTGGTGTCGACACAGATCACCATTGGCCCTTGTTTAGCTGCCTCTTCAACGCTACGCAGCTCTTCTTTTTGGTGATGTTGCTGCACGCGCTGAATGCCCTGCATGTCAAAACACATCAGGCGTGACTCGACATACTTGAGGTCGAAAAGAATGGACGTTTCGGGGTCAGCCAGAAGTGCCAACTCGCTGGGCAGCACATGCTCGATGTCACGCCCTAGGCGAATGCCGATGATCTCTTCTCGCGAATTGATATCCGGTAACTCAATGTCTTGCGTATAGCGCACCTGGGCTCGCTCGATACGCTCGGATAACTCCAGCTGGCGTAGCTTGCCCAGCAAATCACATAGCGACCGAACACCCGGATCATTGGCCAAGTAGTTAGCCCACCGCTTAAAGCGCTCGATCTCTTGTGCAGAGAAATTGCCTTTGGACAGGTCAAGGAATATACCCGGGTCCAACCCCAGCATTTCCAACTGCTGTTGAAGCTGTTGCAGTAACTGCAGAAATACCTCGAGCTCCTCCATGAACTGCCGGCGCAGCATGGATATGCGCTCAAGCTCCCACTCGGCCCGCGCTTTATCTAGCGCCTTTTGCCATTCATCTCGCAAAAGGCGGGCACTTACGGTGCTATCGGCCTGACGTTTTTTGGTAACTGTTTGAGAGGCCGTCACCGCTGCTAGCTCACGCTGCCAAAAAGATTGATTGTCCGGCAGTTTGGCTACACGACAGAGCGCAACATACTCCGCAACAGCTGCTGCCAGTTCTGCACTCGAAACAGGGGAAGACTGGTTCCGGGTTTTCCAGTTCGATAGCTGCTGCTCATATAGCGCAAAGGGGAACTCAGCTTTCAGCTCTTCAGCCGAGGCCAGCTGCCACAGCCGAATCCTCTCTGCTACGTGACCTGCAATCGAATCAGAGTCTCTTAATAGCGACGCGAAGATACGCTGAGCATTATCGCTAACATCCTTGGCAGCACTAGCCAGTAGATCTAGCGGCATAATTCTTCCAGCCGTTCGCAGTCTTTGATACGAAGTTGCAAACCTTCGATTTGTAGTGCTATTCCCGAAATTGCTAGAGAAATCTTATCTGCCGGCACAAAAGGCGAGCTCAGCTTAGTCTCGTAGGCTTTAAATTTTTTCTCTACTTTTTTCAGAGTGAAAGAGAGCTTCTCGCGAATTTCACTCACCGAAGAGGAAAGGGAGGTGATTAATCGTATATTAATATCCTCCTTTCTGTCGCCTTTGTGAAAAAGAACTTCAGGCGTGAACTTAATGCTCAGGTAATCCACGTGGCCGTTAGATAAGGTGATCTGACAGGTTCCTTGTCCGTCAAATTTGCACTTAACACTTTTCTGTTCATTACCTTTACTGTCTAGCGGGTGGAACTCGTCTTTTGTCTTGAGTCTATCTTTTGCGATGAATATCTCAAATGCTTTTTCGTAGTTGCTGTAGTAGCTGTTTTTGGGCTTGAAGGTGCCTTTGCATTGAAAGAAATCCTTGTTGGAGAGCTTTACCGTTTTGTAAATATCAGCAGAATGGAAAAGCTCCTTCTTTATCTCCTTGTCTAGTGCGTCTTTCTCTTTATCCAGTGCAGCCAAATCTATACCACTATCAAACCCACAGGCCTTTACCGCCTCCGCAACGATATCCCAGACAGCCTGACGATTTTCTTCATGAGTCCACAGGCAGTGCTGCAGCAGCAAGGCGTCACTATGGTTGGTTTCCTTGCGATCATTAAAAAAGGCTGCTGCCTTCATAAGCATCGCTGCGCGCTGCCAGCGGCGGTCGGAGACATAAACCTTGAGCGTTTCGTATTGCTGCTCCAGCTGTTCGCGGATCAAGTGAATGATGGTTAGCGTCTCAGCAGACAGCTTGACCTGATGCAATTGCGCCATCCACTCAGCCCATTCGCTGGACTTCACCTGTTGAGCCGAGGGGATATCGATTTTGGCTTCGGTCGGTTTGCTATTAAGTAGCTGATCGAAGTGCTGGGCTTCACGAATGGGCCCCACCATCAGCCTCACAATAAAGCGGTCATACAAGGCTTCTAGGCCTTGATTGGCATCTGGCGTTTCGTTGGATGCAGCAATCAGGGCCTTGAGTGGGGCTTTCTCAATGGCTTCACCATTACGGAACACATGCTCGTTAATCAACGTCAGCAGGGTATTCAAAATAGCTGGGCTGGACTTCCAGATTTCATCAAGGAAGGCGAAATCGGCCTTGGGCAGATAACTATCTGTTTTGCGAATGTAGCGATCTTCTTTCAGCGCTTTTATGGACACAGGGCCAAACACCTCTTCAGGTGTGCTGAAGCGGTTCATCAGGTATTCGAAATAGGTTGGCTGCTCAAAGGCGCAGGCTATACGGCGAGAAATCAGACTCTTGGCCGTGCCGGGTGGCCCGTATAAAAATGTATTCTGCCCGCAGAGTGCTCCCAGCAGGGATACCGCGATGATCTCTTCACGCTCAAACATGCCCGCGCTTACGCTGGCGACCAAATCCCCGATACGCTTTTGCAAACCCACATCCAACTCCTTGCAATCACTCGGCAGCCCTCATGGCTACCACATGGTCAAAAGCCGCCAGGTAATCTGACAGACAATGTAACTAAGCCTCAGTGTGCTGACCGACTTGCGCACGTATTCCGTTTTCGAAAGTCATCAGCAGCTTCATTTTCTCAACGATCAGGCCAAGCACTTCCTCTTCATCAAAGTGATCCAGCACCCAGCTAAAACCCAGGATGCTGTTGTTCTTCCCCTCACTCCATACCTTGGTTTCGTTTCCCGTGAAGAGCTTTCGGCCCTGCTCTTGCAGCGTCTCATCAACATCACACAGGTATACCCGTACCGATGGCTTCATCGTGCTGTTGGCACCGCTCAGGTAGAGCACAACGTCAGACCACGTTTTCCAGTTGTCGGAGGCATAACGCAGTGCGGGGCCATTCTTCCAATTGTGCCGCCGGGTATAACGCGCATAGCCGGGCACCTCGGCATCGAGCTTGTCGAGCACCTTAGCGTCGAGGGCATCAATGACCTGGTCCTTGAGGCGCGTCAGCTTGTTGATTTGATGCAGGTGCTCGATAACAAAGTTGACGGCTTTGGCGTCCATGGCCTTCTCCACAGTGATGTTTTCCAGATGCAGCAGGAAGTCGCGGGCAAACACCTGCCACTTATCTACAGGATGAGTCAGCATGCGCTGAGCCAGTTGCTGACGTGCAGCGTCAATAAATTTCGCATAACTCAGGCCATGCCATGCGGCCCGCACGCTTTTGCCTGATGGTGAGAGCACGGCATAAAACAGCGGGCGCTCACCATCGTTGAGTTTGCGCTGAGCGAAGGCTTCATAGTCGGCAAAGGGGTTCACTTGTCCGTGGAAAATCTTGTTTTCCAAGAGCAGATCCCATCCATCACCGGGGAGCACTAGGTCGATTCGGTTGCTGTTGTGGGTGACCACCTCGCGCTGGGGTGCCGCTCGCAAACTAGGCGTCAGCGTTGAGGTATTGGGCAGGCAATTCAGCAGCGCAGTGAGGAAGCACTCCTCCAATCCATGCACCTGCGCTGGGTTGAGGAAGAACGCCAGCAAATCCGTGGTGGGGTTTTCGTAATAGCCGCGCCCACCCAAGGCAAAAATGCTCGGCTCTCGCTCAGGCTGATAAAAGCGCTCGGCCTTCGCCAGCAGTGCGCGCAGTTGTTCCAAATCCATGGTGTAACTCCCTGATCGAGTGAGCGGGCAATTCGGTCACTTGGATTTCTTCTTTGCACTCAGGCGCTTTTCCAGACGTTCAAGCTCTGCCAGCTCTTGAGCATCGGCGGCCAAAGCCTCGGCGCTGCGGCGGTGTTGGTCAAACGTCTCATAACGCTCATGTGCCACCTGCTTCATCTGCTCGTGGCTGATGCTGCCGGCAGTGCGTAGCAGCGGTTGCTCGTTGAAGGCCATAAAGCTGTCGATGTATTGCCGCCAATCGGCGAGCATCAAGTGCTTACGCTGCTCGGCGCGTAGCTCAGCGAAGTCGAGGAACATGCCGACCAGGCGATTGAGCTGGTCTAGTTCCTCGGCATTCAGGTAGTTCTTGGCCACCACAACATCGGCTTTGCGCACCCGGTCGCCCTTGAAACTAAGCAGGTTCATATTGGGTGCGCTGGCATCGGCGCGCTGCACTATCAGCTCGGCGGCGGTGTGGCCGGTAACGGCGAAGAACAGCTTGTTCTGCACTTCGGCAAACAAGCGGGCGGTGTCCTGCTCATTGGCGCGGTAATCCTCGGCCAGAGTGAAGAGATCACGTACCTTTTGGTAGAAGCGCTTCTCCGAGGCCCGTATGTCACGGATGCGCTTGAGCAGCTCATCGAAGTAGTCCCAGCGGGGCTCCTTCAAGCGGGCGTCGTCCATCACGAAGCCCTTCTGCAGGTACTCACCCAAGGTGCGGGTGGCCCACTGACGAAACTGGGTGCCACGAGTTGAGCGCACCCGGTAGCCCACGGCGATGATCATCGGCAGAGCGTAGTACGCTAGGTTGCGCCTGACTTGGCGCGAGCCCTCGGCTTGAACTGTCAAGTTTTCCTTGACGGTTGCCTCCTCTGTCAACTCGCCCTCAGCGAGGACGTTCTGCACATGCAAGCTGATGTTCTGTTTGCTGGTTTGGTACAGCTCGGCCATTTCTAGTTGCGTCAGCCATACTTGGCCATCCAGTACGCGGAGCACTAGTTGAGCTTCGCCGTCGTCACTGGTGTAAAGGATCAGGTCATTAGCATCCATGTTATTGGCCTCTACCTCTTAGCGTTGAGCGCAGCATCTCTGATGCTCCGGGCATGGTCGGTCCATGCTCCTGCGCCAGTAAGCCGGTTTCGCTGCGGCTGAATAGGGCCTGCAAGACAATATCTCTCGATTCCTTGTCGATCTCTGCTTCGTTAGTGAGTGACAAATATAGGTAGGTTAGCTGCTCACGCTCTTCGGCATCGCGCATAAGGTGGAACGAACTAAACGCCAGCCTCGACAATACCCTCAGCAAGAACGCATACACACCCGCAAGGGAACCGAAAAGGATAACCCCTTGTATCGTGTTGAGCTGAACGGGAGTCTCGCGGCCTTGCAGCCACGTGACAAAGATTTCTTGAAAATTTATCGCTGCGACGATAACCAAAGCAACAATAGCTAGCGTCCAAAGCCCGCCTTGTATTCCATACTTACGCGCCGATTTTGCCCAATATTCGGCAGGTTTTTTCAGTTTCAGCTTTTCTTCATAAGTGCTTTCAAGGGTCGTGACTTTCTCAGTCCATTCGGCTAATTGTCGTTCAAATGCATTGGATTGCGACTTTATCTTTCGGCGGCCTAATGCTTTTTGTACTTTAGCAAGTTTGCTGCTAGAAGCCCTATTCTGTGTATCCCAATCTGTAATTTCAGATTTCAGCTCGCCAAACTCAGTGAATAGTTTGTCTTGGGCGTCGGCGAACTGCGTGCGCAGATGCCCAAGAGACAATTTCTCACCATGGCGGCGCTTTACTATTTGAGAGTCCTGATTGGCAAATTCATAAGCATACATGTAGCCTTTGAAATGCTCGATATTGCTAATATTCTGTACGGATTTTCGAATCGAAAAGTCCAAGAATGCATTAGCTGTATTATCGCCATGTTCTTTGAGGCACTGGACGAATGGTTCAACAAAAGGATGACCACGCCAAAGCCAGTCTCGCTGTAATCGCTGAAAATAGCTTTGCTGAAGCTGCTGTAGCTGACGGCTTAGATCATCGTCGCTCCAGACCTCTATGTTGTCCTTCCAACCCTGAATCGTATCTGCCGCTCGGGTGAATACATCGCCTGCATTCAGATGTGTATGGTTAGCGCTATTTCTATCGGTCTGGACTATCTGTTTACGCTCCTTCCAAAAGCTTGCTTCTGCCTCACAGAACGTCAGAAAGGAACGCAAGCTTAGAAAATTCGTTACATGCCCAGCGCAATCGGTCAGCCGAAAATTAATAGTGCGATCCTTCACATAGCCCCCTTGGCATCAACAGTGACTCTACGCTTGCCGGTAAGTAGCTGCTGCATCAGGGCTTTTTTCTCCTGCTTTAGGCAAGCGAGCTTCTGCTCTAGCGCAATAACCTGCTTGCTGGCGACATGCAGGATATCTGCAATCCGCTCTTGTTCCTCCAGAGAAGGCACCGGAACCTTAGTGTTCATGAACTCACTAGGCTTGATGTTGAGCAGGCCATTGTTGCGAACACCAGTATTGACCAGCTGGCCAAGCTGAGGCTTCAGGTAGTCAGCCTCAAATAGATACTTGAAATAGCGGTGACTAAGACCCGGCTTTAGCTTAAAGCAGACATAAACATGAGGCACTAGGCCGGCGTCAAAAGAATCTAGATCAAATATGCAGCCAAATTCATAGGTCTTGGAGTTTCCTTTGTTGTAAGCAAACTCGCCACGCTTGAGCAGGATATAGCTCTCGACGCTCTTGCCAGCCATAAAGCGATTATATTTTTCATCCTGCCGAACAAATCCGCTGAGGGATGATATGGTAAGCACTGGGTGATCGCCGCCATCAGACTTTCTTTGAATGCGCTCTGCAATTTCGGATATACGCTTGAAGTCCTGCTCCCCATCTTCCTCAGCGCTTTCATGACTGCCAAGCAGCTGCTGCATCAAAGCCTTTTTCTGCTGCAGGCTGTTTTCCAGAAGTTGCTCGGCAGTAGCGATGGCCTGATCCCAAGTGGAGAGAATCTTGGCGATTTTTTCTTGCTCGTGATGGGGTGGTACGGCAATTTTTAGTTTTTTGAAATATGGCAGGCCAATGGTTTTTATGGTTGAGCCCACCGCCTGACGCTCAAACTCTGGTTTCATCATTTGTAGCCAGTTATATAGAAACCAGCTATTCATTTTTTGGCTATTGTCACAGCGCCATGCGATAAAATGCTGGCTGACTGCCATAGGGCTAGCCAGAATGGCACTTTTTCCAACACCCGCATCACGGGACAAAATTACGGTTCCTGCTGGGTGCAGAACAGCAGATGAGTTCTGGATGCCTTCTTCTGAGATCTCCTTATCAGTATTAAAAATGAGTCCTTTGTCTAAATTAAAAGAGTCGGCAAGCGAAACCCATTTTATGCCCCCGTTCCAATAATTGGATTTCTCTTTGTTAGGCGTATGGCCACTGCCGCGAACAGTAAAATTATCGAGGAGGTCATACTTCCAGTCAGTAGGTATGTTGCTTTCTTGAGCGCTACGCACCATAGCCTAGCTCCTTTAAGTACACATCCATCTGCACTTCCAGCTCAGCCAGCTTCGCCTTCAGCTTCTCCCGCTCTTTGCGCACAAGCAGCAAGTCGACTGTTTCCTCTTCTTCAAAGGTATCCACATAGCGAGGGATATTTAGATTGTAATCGTTGTCGCGAATTTCCTGCAGGCTGGCACGGTGGCTGTACTTATCCGAGTTAATGCGGTGGCGATAAGTTACTAGGATGTTTTTGATCTGCTCATCCCCCAGCACGTTCTGGTTTTTACCTGACTTGAAGTCTCGGCTCGCGTCGATAAACAGTACGGTTTCATCGGTCTTGGCTTTGCTGAAGACCAAGATTGCAGCGGGGATGCCGGTGCCGTAGAAAAGCTTCTCCGGTAGGCCGATCACGGCATCCAGAAGGTTTTCCTCGATCAACTGCTGGCGAATCTTGCCTTCGCTGGAGCCGCGGAACAGCACACCGTGAGGCACGATCACCGCCATGCGCCCGGTCTTGGCTTTCAGGGTTTCGACCATGTGCAGGATAAAGGCGAAGTCACCTTTGGTTTTCGGCGGAATACCGCGTTTGAAGCGCCCAAACTGATCGTGCTCGGCTTCGTCATGGCCCCACTTGTCCAGCGAGAACGGCGGGTTAGCGGTGACGATATCGAACTTCAGCAATTGCCCATTGGTATCGAGCAGCTTGGGGTTGCGCAGGGTGTCGCCCCACTCAATCTTGTGGTTGTCCTCGCCATGGAGAAACATGTTCATCTTGGCCAGCGACCAGGTGGAGCCGATCGCTTCCTGGCCATAGAGGGCGTATTGCTTGCTGTTGTGGTGCTCGCGCACCTTGCGCCCGCACTTCATCAGCAGCGAGGCCGAGCCGCAGGCCGGGTCGCAGATGCTGTCGCCCGGTTGCGGGTCGAGCAGTTCGGCGATCAGCTCGGAAACTTCCGGTGGGGTGTAGAACTCACCAGCTTTCTGCCCGCCGCTGGCGGCGAAGTTTTTGATCAGGTACTCGTAGGCGTTGCCAATCACGTCCAGGCTGCCGACGCGGGATGGTTTGAGGTCGAGCTCTTCACGGGCGAAGTCTTCGAGCAGGTGGCGCAGGATGGTGTTCTTCTGCTTCTCCTCGCCCAGCTTGTCGGTGTTGAAGGAGATGTCCTGGAACACGCTCTTGCCGGCATCCTTGAGCTTGGTGCCATTAGCTTCCTCGATGGCATGCAGTGCCTGATCGATGCGCTCGCCATTGCCCGGCTCATAACGTCGATCGTAAAGGGCATAGAAGTTGGCATTGCGCGGTAACACGAAACGCTCGTTCTTGAGCATCTCCTCGATCAGTTCCGGCTCATCGCCGTATTCCATCCTGTAGCTGTCGTAGTGGTCCTGCCAGACATCGCTGATGTACTTGAGGAACAGCATGGTGAGGATGAAATCTTTATAGGTGTCCGCACTGATGGTGCCGCGGAAGGTATCGCAGGCAGCCCACAGCGCCTTGTTGATGTCGTCCTGGTTTACTTTGTCGCTCATGGTTCAATCCTTAATAAGGTGCTGGTAAATGCCTTGCAGCATTTGCTCTCTGTTGGTTTGCAGGCGTGCGATCAGCTCATCCTCTTCGTCCCATAGCGCTTGCAGAGCAATCAGCTTCTGCTGAGTGGCGAGTGGCGGAAGGGGAATCCTCATATCCAGCAAGGACGCTTTGCTGATGGCCTGAATCGCACTGCCGCTGCGCTCAAGGCTTCGCTGGCTTTGAGGCAGATTGATGAGCCAGCACAGGTATTCGGGTAAGACATCCTGTTTTTTTGTGCTGACAATAAAGAACTGGCTGGTGGCAACAACCGGTTGCTGCCCCGTGAAGAGAGCAGCCTTGTTGTTGTCGCCACGGGCGATCACCGCGATGTCGCCTGATTGGAGCAGCGGCGGTGAGGTGCGCGCATCCCAGCTGATGGCCGTTAGCGTGTCCGGCTCAATGGCCGAGCTTTGACGCAGATCCTTGATCTGTAGAACACGGATATCACCAGCAGGGTCATGCTCCAACGCGCCGCGGAAGGTGTATCCAGAACGGACATCGGCCACATCGCTCAATTTGAATGACGGGTTTGGCATAAGTAACTCTGGGTAGAAGCGCCATCCTTGGCGCAGGCGTTCATCAGGCTTCGCAACGCTGATACTGATTTTGTAACCACTGAGTTTTTTCGGCGTCCAGCCCAAACCAGGCGGCGTCTCCCTGCAGCCGGGTTACCAGTAAGCCGTCATCAGCATCCATTGCTGCTTTGAGGTTATCCCTTACCTGAGTGGCGCTCTGGCTCGTGGCAACAATCCAAGTGGACTCCAGCGGCCGACACCAGGTGCCATAGGCTTTGATGCGGTCATACAGGGCTTGGTAGTTACGCTGCTTACGCAGGTCATAGGCGATTTGGTACAGTTTCATAGCTTTAGCTCTCCTAACGGGTCAGTTATTGCAATCGCGGCAGGCTGCCACCTGCCGCACCTCATTTTTATCTCCGTACAGCTCGTACTGAGGTGAGGCGAGATCAATATCGCCTAGCTTGCTGCTGCCGTCAATATTTTTATGCAGTAGGATCTCTATGGAGTTCTTGCTTGGGGTCAGCGGTGCGTCCTCTTCTTTCCGCTTTTGCCGTCGCCTCGTCTGACCTAGCCGTTAGCGTGCGGCCCGATCCCCCTCACCCACAGCGAGCTGACTCGGGGCACGCAAAGCAGCGCCATACTCGCAAGCGTGCCGTCCTCATTTCCCAGTCTGGGATCTGACGAAATTTGCAGCATCTGCGTTAGCGCAGCGAAACATCGAGTTAACGTGTGCCTCGTAAGTAATTGGGAGCGCACGCTGATGAGATGGTTTTTCGTGGTGATGCTTTGCGGTGGTGCAGGTCTCTTGCTAAGCGCCCAATATCAAGTACCGCAATGGTTGCTTTGGCTGCTGCTGGCGCTGGGAACCACGATATGGGGCCTGGCCAAGTGGATGGAACGGCAGGAGGCCAAGACGGAGCGCAGCCATGATCGTGCACACTGACCCGGATTGGTCTGCATGGGATCTCCCAAGACTGCAGGCTTTGCAGCTTCCTGCTCGGCAAACACTGGTTGGCATTGCACCCTAACTGCGCGCTAGGTGGCGGGCGCTGGCGAGCCAGCGGCCCGGGACTTTACGTTTATGGCCAGGAGATAGCGAGATTGACCCTTCCTTATGAAAGAACCCGCGCCATTGTCAAAACCGAGGAATTCCTGCGTGAGCTATCCCGTCATACGGGATTACCGCAGGATATCCGCAGCTATGCGAAAAGCCTGCTCAGGCACTATCCCTCTGCGGCCCAGGTTTTCTCGCTGGGACGCCTTGAGGAATGCCTGGTGAATGAAGCGCTTGAAGTCGAATACCGACAACGAGTGATCGCCTTCCACCAGCCATTGCTCTGCTCTTCGCTGGATTCGACACAATAGCGATGCCCCGCTCCCATTCTGAACAGTCGGTATCTCACCTCGTCACGCAGCGTGTTAAGCGTCTGCGCAGGGGGAGGCCTTTCAGCATCAGGTGTCTTGCTGAGCTTGGTTCGAGCTCGGCCATCTCCAAGGCAGTCGCCCAGCTAGTTCGTGGCGGTGAGCTTGTGCGTGTGTACCGTGGCATCTACATGCGGCCGAAAACCAGCCAATACACCGGCCGGGTTCGTCGTCCTGGGCCTTGGGACTTGCTGAGTCTGATTGCCAGGCAGAGTCGCTGGAAGCTGCAGATTCACGGTGCTGATGCAGTGAGGCAATTCGGGCTGAGCACACAGGTGCCCGTCATACCTATCTATTACACCAGCGGCCCCAGTCGATCTCTGTTTATAGAGAAGGCCGAGATCAGGCTCGTGCATGCTGCTCCGATGGTTATGCAGTGCTCCGGAACAAGGGTCGGGATGGCTATCAGTGCTCTTTATTATCTCGGAAAAGATGGCGCTACTCAGGAGTGCATCGATGCGATTAAAGCAGCACTCCACCCCGGAGAGCTGGCCACCTTGTTGTACTGCAATATGCCCAAATGGATGCGCGTGGCGCTAGCTGAATGAGCCCTGCGCATCAGGTGGTGAGGCCGTCCGTACTCGGTTTAAAGTCTAACTTCGTGGTTAGTTGGCAGTCAGCCATCTGATCTGACTGCCCGTGTTATCTGCTTTGAAGCGAGTCTGCGTTTTATTGCTGGCTCGCCTTGATCCGCGCTTTGCGGATGTAATTCACTGATACACCCAGCTGGCGTGCAAGCTCGGCGTCGGAAACGACACCAAACGCAGATGCAATTTCAGGTGTTATTTTTGGTAACGGACGTTTGTATGCCTGTATTCCAAGCTCGTGACGTTTCTTTTTGACTGGAAAGTTGCTGATATCCAGACGATCAGCGACCTCGGTATCCGGCATCTTCCCGAGCATGGCAATGGCTTCATTGGTCCAGATGTCCTCAAGGGGTTTGAAGCGTTCGCGGGCAGTCTTGGGCTCCTGGATTCTCAGCTCACCTCGCTTTCGCTTGATGCGCTTGATGGAAACTCCGAATTCTTGTGCCAGTTGATAGTTCGTTCTTGTAGCGAGTTGCTCAATCAGCTCAGTCGGCAGCTCAATGTCTTCTGGGTGAAACTCAGGAATGCCAATTGAGTGGCGGTAACGCCGGACAGTGCTCGCTCCAAGGCCAAAGCGCCGCGCTACTTCGCGGTCGCTCATCTTTCCGATGCATGCCTTCCAATCACCCATATGCGTGCTCCTAAAACGAGATGTAGCCAGACAGTTTTGCCTGACCTCGTATTCAGAGTGCGGTCGGGCTACCCCTGATTTTCAGGTTGATGCAGTCGGGATTTGATATCGCTCCATTTCTTCGGCGTGTACGGCGCCCTTCTGATTACGGGCTCAGCGAAGCCCATTTGCTAGTTAAACCCGCGCATGCGCGGAAATTTCAGTGCTTTCTTTGATGGCATCGTTGCAGTGTGTTCGGCGATTTTCCGCGCATGCGCGGAATTAGCAAAAGCGGCCGTTGGCAAAGAGGTCAGTCACCACGTCAATTAGCGAACAAAAAATTTCGTCACAGTCCAATTCACTCCCCTTAATCGGGGGCTCGCGCCTCGCATTGTCTAGTAGTCATATCACTAGAGAGAGGCGTCATGTTGACGATCAAATTACGCGACATCCAAGGAGTGCATCCCGAATTTTCTCGTATTGAGCGAGATCTGGATCTAGCTCCTGTAGGGGTTCCAGATCAGGCTCTGATCCCCAGGGCTATGGCCTTGCGCATCAATATGCTCTACCCGTTGGTCATCAGTAGGCCGGATGCGCTCTGTATCGGCCAAACGACGCTGTATCGATGGCTAAAAACATATATGGATCCAGAAACGCCGGTGCTGTGCATTGAATGGACGGGGGGGCGAATCAAGGATTGTGCCTACCAGCTTGTTCTGATTGAGCGCCTAGTTGCGCCTGCCCTAGCTCAAATTACGCCACAACAGGTACGTGATTTATTTACGCATATAGGATATGCCGCAGAGCAGTGGCCTCACGAGTATCGCAGTCACGCCCACCTATCTCGGCTGGTTGGGGTAAAAACGCTCAAGGGGCGGGAGGGCGAAAAATGAGTAAGCACTCGGCTCTGTTGCTCCTCGCCTCGGAGCAGAGGCAGTCACCACGAATTATTGGCGAAATCCTCAATCTGCTAGGCGCTCATCCTGGGCTCATTGACCTGCCACGCGCCATTGATCAGCTTCTACGAGTGCTCCGCGCATGCAATGTTGGCATGCCGATTGGTTTCGAGAATTCTGATGTGGTCGTGTGGCGTGAGGCGTGCGGATGGATCGTTTCCCTGGCCCGTCAACCAAATATCCGAGAGCGTCTAGGTGAGCAATTTTGGCTAGGAGATAAAGGGTCGGCGAACAATCCTGTTTTACATAAAGGCGTAAAAATATTCGGATTTCCATACGCCACGTTCCTGCACATATTCAGAGACCACGGAAATAAACAGAACTATGAGCGACTGCTCGCACAGTTGCTTGTTGCATCTCAGAAAACCGCTACTAATCGCTTGCTAGACCAGCGTTATGATGTTTACAAGGCCATCGGCCATCTATGCAAGCTGCAAACCGTCTCAATCGCTTCCGAACTAAATATTTGGGGGAGTACTGAGGAGTTCGTGGCGAGTTGCAGAGGTTTTTTACATAGTAAGTCAAGATCAGAGAATGCCGATAGTTTTGCTGCTATCGCCAGATTTGTTCGTTACTGCAACGGCGAGTTGCCACGCGTGGGTGGCGGCGGAGGCGGTCATAGAGGTAAGCGTAAAAGGCAGAGTTTGCCTGAGCTGAACCACTATATCAGTGAGGATGTTCGAGGGTTTGTGCTGGGGGATCCCGATGATCCTGATCAGCTGCCAGGTCATTACGACGTCATCGTTGGACATACCGATACTGCTGGGGGTGATCTGGCCCCCGGAGAAATGAGTCCAGCAACCGAAATTTGGGTACTGGACGATGAGGGCTGTGAGCGGCCATATGTTGCTGATCTGCTAGGCCAACAAAATGTCGAGGCGCATATTGTCCGTAGCCGACAGTTCCTGCCATTTTCATATAACCAGCTCACGCTAATGGAGTTGCGGAATTTATTGTTTGGTGCCAGCGACCTATTCCACTCGTATCTGCAAGAGCTTTCCTACACAAAAGACCCAACTCCGATCCAGCTCCGAATGGAGGCGATTGTTGCTCTGCATATCAGTCTGTGGTTGGGGCAGTCGACGACGCAGATTATCCAGTTATCCATCGTTGATGACGAGACAGATGACGCCGATGGTCTGGCATTGATCCTAGGGGATTCGGCGCAGTTCAGTATGGTAGTTAAGCGCCCAGATTTGGCTGGCGACGATCGTTGGCAGGCCTCTTCTGGTGTCCGACTATCGTTGCTGCGAATTCTATTGCCCGATCTAGCCGGTAGTGCCCAGTTGGTAAAGCAACTGATCAGGACATTTCCTCACTCAGCCAACCAGGTGTTCACTTATCAAACTGAGCAGCTGGACGCCGAGATCAGGGCACTGCTGCTGGAATTGGGTGGGGGGGATCGCCGCTATACGCGAACCAAATTGCGCAGTTATTTGTTCCACCAGATAGTCGCTGATACTCAGGATGTAGCAGCAGCATCCATGCTGTCTGGCGTTGAAATCCCCTCGGCGCAAACCCCGCGCTACTACTTGCAGCTCGATGCCTGTCACCTTCGCAAAATTTACACCACCTCACTGGTGAGAGTGCTGACGCAGGTTTATGCCTGTGCTGGTCTCGCATATGAATATGTCGACCTAAATCCGGACCAACAGGGTGGGGTGGGTGCAACTCATTGCCTGCTGCCTGCAACCATTGCGAGCAATATCAGTGCAATGGCCAGGGTCTTGAGGAGGAAAGCGAACGGGCGTCTCAGCGAGATGGTCGCTTGGCACAACTGTTTCACCCTCTGGACAGTGCAGATGTTTATGTTGGTCACGTCCTGTAGGGCGGTCCGCAACCCTCTGATGCTCATCGACGAATTTGATTCTGTGTTGGGCATGGGCGCGCTGTCAGACAAGGATTCTGACGATCGTCATATGAGTCGGCTGATTTGCATGCCGCCGATGTTGAGGCGGCAAATAACAAGCTACTTCGCGCATTGCGCGTCTATCAGCCGACAATTGATTGGTTATCTGCCACAGGATGAGGAGGATCATCAGTGGTCGCGAGGGTTTTTCCTACAGATTAACCAGGCTGGAATACGCCGCGTTGAGATTGCCCCGAGCAATATCTACGACCAGATGGAGCTGGTCTCTGGTTACACCACGCATCGAGTCAATGCCCACCGGAAATTCACCCGCACGGAACTCACGGAGCGGGGCTGTCCTTCAGAAGCGCTGGCTGCGTTCATGGGGCACTGGCTCAGGGGTGAGGAGCCTCAGGACGCCTATTCGACGTTCTGCCCTGCGGTATACGCCAAGGTTCTAGATGAGTGGATTACCCCACTACTCAGGGAGCTTGGCTGGTCGGCTCTGAGCAGCCAGTGGGTGACAGAATGAACCTGCCCCGTCTAAACAATCAACAGGGCAGTGTTATCTGGTCGGCTCGGCCTCATGAGCCGGAATGGATGCCCGAGATGCGAGCGCTTCTGAAGTCGATTGCCGAGAAGTCCGGTACGGCGTTCGGCAAATGGCTGTTGGGTGAATGTGCCATATACGGGATCTCGACGACACACGTCCGCGAACTGGAGGCACAGCTCGGCAAAAATCACACGTTGCGCAACGTACTGCGCAGCATCACTCAGCGAGTTCGGGACCAAATCCCGGGATTTCCGCTGGCACGAATAGCCATTGCCGTCAGGCGTGCAGCAAACCCGATCAATCCTGACGTCTACACGGCTGAGCGAATTCAACGCAGCAGCCAACTGATTCACGCCCTGCAGCAGGGTCTGAAACTGGATATCGATGCGCTCAGCACGGATGAGCGCATTGGTCTGCTACTAATGAGTGCGGCCTACAACGGCGGATTGCTCGATGTGGCTCAGCTGAATGCCATGCTCAGTACGACGCCAGACAGCATCGAGTGGGTAGCGGGAATTCCCGAGATACGTCTGCCGCTATCGATCCGCGGCAATGCCGTCGCTGAATTTCGGCAGTGGTTCCCTGATCCGGCAACGCTGGCTCTGTTGATACGCTGCGTGGATGATGTTCAAAAAAGCACCGGCAAACTAAAGCGTAGAAATTGGCACATGCGCTGTGTCTGTGCATTCCTGAAGAAGGTTGAGGTACCTGAACAGTATCATCCAGAGAATCCCAGCGACCTGTTTGATTTTCTAAGGATGCAAATGCAGTTGCGGCTGCCGCAGGTGCTGGTGAATTTTGCATGCCGCAAGGGTTTTGTCTCGCAGTCACTGCGCCCCTCATCTTGGGGCAATATTCTCGGCCTAGATGATCTCGAGGACCCTGCGGGGACTTATGACGATGAATCTGTTTCGGATGTAACTGAGGATAACCCTGACCCCCCCGCATGGCTGGAGGAACTGCGCGATCGGATCCGGGACAACCTGCCCATAGAGAGCCCTTTGCAAGCGGAGTCTCATGGAGAACTTCCCGGCCTAATCCAGAGTTGGCTTGCCTACATGCTGGGTGGCGCCTCCGCATACGGCCACAGTATTGGGCGAAGCACGATAAAGCGATATACCCAAGTACTAGGCGCAGCACTTTCCTCTCGGTTAGATGGCATAAGCATCTTCGAGCTCGAAATTGACGCGCTCGAACTTGTGTATGAATCCGCACTGGATGCTCAGGCCACAGATAGCAAACGGCGCACCCTGGCCAAGGCAGTCCAGGAGTTTCACACGTTTCTGCAGCGTCGTTACAACTACCCGACAATCAGCCCCTACTCAATCCTAGGCATCGGCAAAGGTGTGACCAGGGTAGATGCTCGCATTATCAGCGAGGAGCAGTACCAATTGGTTATGCAGGCGCTCGGCACATGCGGGCTTGAGCTGCGAACGCCACGTCTGGTGACGGCTGCGAGGCTTTTGTTGATCTTGGGGTTCCGGTTGGGATTGCGGCGTAACGAGGCTCTAAAGCTTCGCCTACGTGATTTGCATCTGCCCGAATTTTCAGCAGCGGAGTGCGCGCATATTCAAGCTCGGCAATCGCATATGCGCAGGCTATCTAAAGATGAACAGGCCAGAATAGAGCTGCCCGTTGACCTGCTCATTCGCCCCCATGCACAGCGTGGGTTGAAAACCCAGAATGCGGTTCGGAGTTTGCCGCTGCGTGAGCTGCTTGAGCCCGATGAGCTCACATTGCTGATCGACTGGTATCGAGAGCGGCAGCAGGAAGAAAGCCAAAATTCAACGTCGGAATTCCTGTTCTGCATCCCACAGCTGAGAACTCAGTGGGTCAGCGAGAGCTGCCTGTTCCCAGCTCTACATGACTGCATGCGAGCAGTCACGGGTTCCGAGTTCCTGCATTACCATCACCTGCGCCATTCCTGCGCCACGTGGTTTTTGCTCAAGTTGATGGGTGCGCAGAATGCGCTATCACCAGAGCTGGTTTTCAAAGATCTGCCCCTTACCACTCGCTGGCTCAGAGATGACCTCAGGTTGCGTAAGGCGATGTTGCCTGTAGAGGGCCCCACCCGGCGAATCGTCCATATTGTCAGTGCCATCCTCGGGCATGGCAGCCCAAAAACCACACTGTTGCACTACGTCCATAGCCTGCCTCAGATCATGGCAATGATGTGGCAATGGAATCCCCAGAACTGGATATTCAACGCCGCAAACGTCGCCAAGATAGCCGAGGTAAGCCAACCCACCATGAGCACTGAGCCCCGTGAAGGCATTTCAGCTGAGTGCGGCGTGCTACTCGACATCATCGGTCGCATTAGACCCCTGAAGGAGCGTAAGCGTGCTCGGAAGAAGGCGAGTCGAGGCCAGGCTGAACAGGTGGAGCAGAACTGGGCGATTGGGCGAATTCTGGCTATCGAGTCGATGCTGGCGTATGCCTCATATGCCGAGCAGACAGGTCGAGCGGTCAATCTCGACTGGGTCGAGTTTTCTGCCGAGGCGCGTGAAATGATGCTTGAGCGGGCACGCTGTATCCGCGATATGCAACAGCGACCGGGAGCAAGCAGCTCAAGCCCTAAACACAGGCTGCAACCTGCTCTGTATGCAGAAGGTTCGTCGTATCTGTCGCTGTTGCCCTCGCCTCCAAAGCATGGTGGGCGTGAGGCTGTGGCCGAGTATGCGCAGCGCCTCTACGACCTGCTCGAAGGCCCCGACAGCGAACGCGCCCAGCGCGTGATTGATGATTTTGTTGAGCGCTGTTGGATGACTGAAACCACGCTGCGATTCCAGCGTAACCGTGACGAGGACCATGCACAGGACTATCTGTGGCTGCTGAGTGCTATAGGTATTCCGGCTCGATCTATCGAGCTGATCGTCTACGACGCTAACAAGCCGAAGACGACCAAGTCCTACTGGCGTCAGCAGCTCGGGAGCACTCGCCGGTCGTTCAGTCAGCACGCGCCGGAGAGTAACGATGTAGCGAATCTACATTTGGGTATAAGGGCGAAGCTTGAGCTGAAGGGTGAGGCAAGGCAGAACCATCACTCCGGCGCCGCCCTGCGCTACCTGATGCTGATGGCTTCCATCGACTGGCATTTCCGTGCCTGACCAAGTCCGGAGGGCATTCAGCCCTCCGGATCATCCTGCAGTTCCAGCAACTCACCCACCTCACAGTTCAGGTACTGGCAGATCGTCTCCAGGTCCTTGAGCTCCACCCGTTGCGCGGTCTCGTGATAGAGCCGCGTGAGGGTTCCGCGGTTGATCCCCGTGTCCCTAACCACGTCACTTATCTTCAATTTCCGCTCACCGAGTAGGCGAGATAAATGGCACTTGACCATCTCAATCTCCAAAAAATGATCTTCTAGAGATCATTTTGTACTTGCAAAGCCCAAAATGAGCGTTATATTGATCTTCAGGAGATCATTATGAGCTATCAGGAGCTCATAAGAATCCGCTGTCGTTCAATTTAGCAGAGAGGGCATTGCTATGTCTCACACCTATCTGACCACCGAGGAGCTGGCCACTCGTATGAAGTACGACGTGCGCACCATCCGTAACCGCCTGAAGGACTCGGTACTGCTCGAAGGCATCCATTACTTCCGCCCGTTTGGTGGTCGAAAGATCCTGTTCATTTGGGAGGCCATCGAAAAGGACATGCAGAAGCATTCCCGCACCTCCAGTTTGATACCTATGGCCGGCGGAGGCATTTGCCATGGGTAAGATTCGTGCCCGTGCCGACAACGAGAAGTTGTTCTTCGACTTCACTTATCTGGACAAACGCTGCCGTGAGCAAACCACGTTGCCTGATACGCCGGCCAATCGAAAAAAGCTGGAGAAAATCCTTGAGCGTATTGAGGCAGAAATCACGCTGGGAAGCTTCGACTATGCCACTTACTTTCCGCAAAGCAGCAAGGTTCAGGAGTTCGCAAGACTGCGGGCTGGCTGCGCGATATTGAAGACTCCACCATTTAGGGACTTCGCCGAACGCTGGTTCGACGAAAAGCGTGTGGAGTGGCGCGACACACATACAACGACGGTACGTCAGACCCTTGATAAATACCTGCTACCAACATTCGGCAGACAAGAAGTCAGCGCCATCACCAAGGCAGAAATCCTGTCCTTCCGCTCGGCACTCGGCAAAGTTCCCGGGCTGAAGGGGCAGGCTCTGTCAGCGACGCGAATCAACCACATCATGACGCCATTGCGCATGATCCTTAGTGAGGCGGCTGACCGGTTTGAGTTTACTTCACCGTACCTCAACATCAAATCGCTGAAGGTTCCCAAGACCGATGTGGAGCCGTTCACTCTGGATGAAGTGCTGCAGATTCTCGGTGCCGTGCGCGAGGACTTCCGCAACTACTACACGGTGCGCTTCTTCACCGGGATGCGCACGGGAGAAGTCGACGGCCTGCAGTGGAAATTCGTCGACTTTCAGAGGCGGCAAATCCTTATCCGCGAAACTTGGGTCGGTGGCCGGCTCGACTACACGAAGAATGACGGCTCGCAACGCGAAATCGACATGTCTGGCCCGGTGTACAAGGCCCTGCTCGATCAGCAGAAGAAGACGGGGAGTGGTCAGTTCGTCTTCTGTTCTCGGGAAGGTACGCCTTTTTCGTACCGCAACATCAACAACAGGGTTTGGTTTCCGCTGCTGCGTCATCTGGGGCTGCGCCAGCGACGCCCTTACCAGACCCGCCATACGGCTGCGACCCTTTGGCTGGCTGCAGGCGAAAACCCGGAGTGGATTGCCCGGCAGATGGGCCACACAACTACAGAGATGCTGTTCCGCGTCTACTCGCGCTACGTGCCTAACTTGACCCGACGTGACGGAAGCGCCTTCGACAATCTGATCCAAGCCAATTTGAAGGACTGAGGAGTACTCACATGAAATTGATCAACCGCAGCAACGTCACGTACCTGCATCCGGCGATGGAGGCTCGTGAACACCAGTACTTGAAGCATTTGGCTTCTGCCATGAGCCACTACCTCGAGAGCCCCAACGGCAATGAACTGGTCTGCATCCTTGGCTCCGGCTACGAGAAGAACAACCGCCAGGCGCTCGATACCTGGGTCGCCTATCACCGTAATGAGGTCTTCGAGAAACGGTTGGAGGGGCGCAGCCCGCTGGACTTCCTGATCGAAAAGCTGGAGAGCATGCTCAACAACTAAAGTAACGAAGGGGCCGAAAGGCCCCTTCTGCTTAGGTGCTTTCAGATGGGTTGGGAGTTGTGCCTGATTGTGGCTAATACTCAATCTCTGCGAAGTAACCGGCATGCCATCTCACCGTGCGGCACGCTTTGGGCACAGAATTGGCACAGCCTGAAAAGCCGCCGCTAGATGACACTGAGGGCAGTGCTCATCGCAGCCTGAGAGCTGGCATCAAGGGAATTTTGCTGGAGGGCGCCGATTCAGCAGCGGAAGCGGCGAAGCCTTAGAAAAAGGCCATTGAATCAAGAGGATATGGCGCACCTGGCGGGATTCGAACCCACGACCCTTGCCTTCGGAGGGCAATACTCTATCCAGCTGAGCTACAGGTGCGTATGTGTTGCGGCGAACTATTTGACCACTAGCCTTCACCCTTCTCAACTCGATGATCACTGCCTTCGGAGGGCAGTACTCTATCCAGCTGAGCTACGAGTGCAACGCGCACGCATGATACCCATCTGCGCCGGTCGCGTCCATCGCCTTGATCTGTAGCCTTTTTTCCCGGTTGCCTGTGCCGGCCGGTTCGCGGCTGAAGCCGCTTCCGCCCAGTGGGAGCGGGCGTGCCCGCGAAAGGGCCGGTTGCCAGTACGCAGATGATGACTTTTCCGCCAGGCTGTTCAACCATTCGTTCTTTTTTTCGAACAGCCTATTGTCCAACACCCCAGCAGCCGCTTAGCATTCGTTTGAGATTTCAAACGCTCGATGCCCTGCCTTGGGCGCTTTTCAACAATCAACAATTCGGGAAGCCGACATGCAGCTCAAAGACGCTCAGTTGTTCCGCCAGCAAGCCTACATCAACGGTGAGTGGCTGGATGCGGACAATGGCCAGACCATCAAGGTGACCAACCCGGCCACCGGTGAAGTCATCGGTACCGTGCCTAAGATGGGCACCGCGGAAACCCGCCGCGCCATCGAAGCTGCCGACAAGGCCCTGCCGGCCTGGCGTGCCCTGACCGCCAAAGAGCGCTCGACCAAGCTGCGTCGCTGGTTCGAACTGATGATCGAGAACCAGGACGACCTGGCTCGCCTGATGACCACCGAACAAGGCAAGCCACTGGCCGAAGCCAAGGGCGAAATCGCCTACGCCGCCTCGTTCATCGAGTGGTTCGCCGAAGAAGCCAAGCGTGTCTATGGCGACACCATTCCGGGCCACCAGCCAGACAAGCGCCTGATCGTCATCAAGCAGCCAATCGGCGTAACCGCGGCCATCACCCCGTGGAACTTCCCGGCTGCCATGATCACCCGTAAAGCCGGCCCGGCCCTGGCCGCTGGCTGCACCATGGTGCTCAAGCCTGCTTCGCAAACCCCGTACTCCGCCCTGGCCCTGGTCGAACTGGCCCACCGTGCCGGTATCCCGGCTGGCGTGCTGAGCGTGGTTACCGGCAGCGCTGGTGAAGTGGGCGGTGAACTGACCGGCAACTCCCTGGTACGCAAGCTCTCCTTCACCGGCTCGACCGAAATCGGTCGCCAGCTGATGGAAGAATGCGCCAAGGACATCAAGAAGGTTTCCCTGGAGCTGGGCGGCAACGCCCCGTTCATCGTGTTCGACGACGCCGACCTGGACAAGGCGGTCGAGGGCGCGATCATCTCCAAGTACCGTAACAACGGCCAGACCTGTGTCTGCGCCAACCGTATCTACGTGCAGGACGGCGTCTACGACGCGTTCGCCGAGAAGCTGGCGGCTGCGGTGGCCAAGCTGAAGATCGGTAACGGCCTGGAAGATGGCACCACCACTGGCCCGCTGATCGACGGCAAGGCTGTCGCCAAGGTTCAGGAGCACATCGAAGACGCCGTTTCCAAAGGCGCCAAGGTGCTGTCCGGCGGCAAGCTGATCGAAGGCAACTTCTTCGAGCCGACCATCCTGGTTGATGTACCGAAAACTGCTGCTGTCGCCAAGGAAGAGACCTTCGGCCCACTGGCGCCGCTGTTCCGCTTCCAGGACGAAGCCGAAGTCATCGCCATGTCCAACGACACCGAATTCGGCCTGGCTTCGTACTTCTACGCCCGCGACATGAGCCGTGTGTTCCGTGTTGCCGAAGCCCTGGAGTACGGCATGGTGGGTATCAACACCGGCCTGATTTCCAACGAAGTGGCGCCATTCGGTGGCATCAAGGCTTCTGGCCTGGGCCGCGAAGGTTCCAAGTACGGTATCGAGGACTACCTCGAAATCAAATACCTGTGCATCAGCGTTTGATCGCACGGTAACGGCTTTACCTCTGCCAGCGGGGCGCGAGAGCGACGTCTCGCTGGCCTTTTTTACATTGCAGTACCTGGTGGCCAGGGCGCTTGTGGCAGTCGATCAACGAATACTGTTCGCGAGCACTCCCAGCCACCCCCGAATAAAAGCGCCATTACTGTCGGCGCAATGAGGGCATTATGAGCAAGACCAACGAATCCTTGATGCAACGTCGTGTAGCTGCCGTCCCGCGTGGCGTTGGCCAGATTCACCCGATCTTCGTCGACAGCGCGAAGAACTCGACCGTGATCGACGTTGAAGGCCGCGAACTGATCGACTTCGCCGGCGGCATCGCAGTGCTGAACACCGGCCACCTGCACCCGAAAGTGGTTGCAGCCGTGCAAGAGCAGCTGACCAAGGTCAGCCACACCTGCTTCCAGGTGTTGGCCTACGAGCCTTACGTCGAGCTGTGCGAAAAGATCAACAAGCTGGTTCCAGGCGACTTCGACAAGAAGACCCTGCTGGTCACCACCGGCTCCGAAGCCGTTGAAAACGCCGTGAAAATCGCCCGTGCCGCCACTGGCCGTGCCGGCGTTATCGCCTTCACCGGCGGCTACCACGGCCGCACCATGATGACTCTGGGCCTGACCGGCAAGGTCGTGCCGTACTCCGCAGGCATGGGCCTGATGCCAGGCGGCATCTTCCGCGCCCTGTTCCCGAGCGAGCTGCACGGTGTCAGCGTTGACGACGCCATCGCCTCGGTCGAGCGCATCTTCAAGAACGACGCAGAGCCACGCGACATCGCTGCAATCATCCTGGAGCCTGTACAAGGCGAAGGCGGCTTCCTGCCAGCGCCTAAAGAGCTGATGAAGCGCCTGCGCGCCCTGTGCGACCAGCACGGCATCCTGCTGATCGCCGACGAAGTGCAGACCGGCGCTGGCCGCACCGGCACCTTCTTCGCCATGGAGCAGATGGGCGTTGCGCCTGACCTGACCACCTTTGCCAAGTCCATCGCCGGCGGCTTCCCGCTGGCCGGTGTATGCGGCAAGGCCGAGTACATGGACGCTATCGCTCCGGGCGGCCTGGGCGGCACCTACGCCGGCTCGCCGATCGCTTGCGCCGCAGCCCTGGCCGTGATCGAAGTGTTCGAAGAAGAGAAACTGCTGGACCGCAGCAAGGCAGTAGGTGAGCGCCTGACCACCGGCCTGCGTGAAATCCAGAAGAAGCACCCGATCATCGGCGACGTTCGTGGCCTGGGTTCGATGATTGCCGTCGAGGTCTTCCAGAAAGGCACCCACACCCCTGACGCTGCTGCTGTTGGCCAGGTTGTGGCCAAAGCCCGCGAAAAAGGCCTGATACTGCTGTCTTGCGGCACCTACGGCAACGTTCTGCGGATTCTGGTTCCGCTGACCGCCGAAGACGCGCTGCTGGACAAAGGCCTGGCCATCATCGAAGAGTGCTTCGCTGAACTTGCCTGATGTGATGCGCTTCAGAAAAAACCCGCCTCGGCGGGTTTTTTTATGCCCGGTGATGCGTCGGAGGCTATGGTTGTTGGATGATGCGCCCAGCACGTTGTAAAAGGCTGAGGCAAGGATTTACAGGAGTAGTTGGCGATGAACGCTGCAGAGCCCACCCCACCGAGCGTACTGATCGTCGAAGGCGACCCGTGGGTACGCGACATGCTCAGCGAGATGCTGCTGAGCGTTCGCTGCGATGCCCGCCTTCAGGTCTGCGCCGACGGCTCGCAGGCGCTCAGCGCCCTGGCCGCCAAGCCGGACCTGATCATTGCTGCACGTGAGCTGGCTGGCATCGACGGCCTCGACCTGCTGCGCAAAGTCCGCGCCAAAGGGTCGGGGTTGCCGTTCATCCTCATGAGCAACCGCAGCGACAGTGCAAGTGTGCGCGAAGCCCTGCCGCTGCACCCCACGGCGTACCTGAGCAAGCCCCTGAACCTGGGTAACCTGCGCAAGCGCCTGGAACAGTTGCTGCTGGGCGTGGGCGAAGAAATCGCCTGCCCGGTGCCGCCCTTGCAGCCCGGTGCCAGCCTGCGCGCTTACCTCGAACAGCGCCGGGCTACTGCCGATGGCGGGCCGCTGCTGGCCGACTTGCAGGTGGCGATCAAGCGAGCCCTGAACCCTGAAGGCCTGAACCTGAAGGTGCTGGAAGAAGAAGTCTGCCGTGACCCGCAAGTGACCGCGGTGCTGATAGCGGCTGCCAACAGCGCAGCCCTGCACCGTGAAGCACCGGTGCAAACCCTGCTGCAAGCCCTGAACAAGCTAGGCAGCACACAAAGCATGAACCTGATTCTGGGCATGACCCTCAAGCGCAGCGCCCGCCTCAGCGACCCCTTGCTGGCGCAGCATGCGGCGCAGTACTGGGACTTGTCCCTGCACACCGCCGAATATGGCCGTACGCTGGCGCGCCTGCTGGCGCTGGACGAAGGGCTTTGCTATTGCGCGGGGTTGCTGCATTGCCTGGGTGACCTGGCGGTGCTGCGCTGCCTGCAGGAATGGCGCCTGGCGGGTGGCGAGCTGGACGAAGACAAGGTCCAGTTGTCGCTCAACGAGTTCGGTGCCGCTTTCGGCTCGGCGCTGCGCACCCGCTGGCGCTTGCCGTTGGCTTTACGCGAGCTGATCGCGGCGATCTATCAACTCGGTGGCGGGGTGTACTCGCGCGATATTCTGGCCATGAACCTGGCCGGGCAGTTGGCGCGGCTACCGGCTGAGCAGGGGCTGGCGAAGATTGCCAGTGGCAAGACAGCGCGTTTGCTGAAGATGGGCTTGCCGGAGCTGACCCGGTTGCGCAAGGTGGAGAACCCCGAAACCAGTTCGCAGCCCGCGGCTGAAGGCCCGATACAAGCCGACGATGTTCCTTGAGCCGGGCAGGCGTAAGGGGGTTCAACCGCGCACGATCTGGTTCTTGCCCTGCCGCTTGGCCTGGTACATCGCCGCATCGGCGCGGGCATACAGGCTGTCCAGCGCCACATCTTCACCGGTCAACCCGGTAAGCCCCTGGCTCACCGTTACCCCGTAGGTGTGCGCCCCATGGCTGAAGCTCAAACGCTGAATCTGCCGCTGTAGCCGCTCGGCTATCTGCCCGGCCAGCTCGGCACTGCACCCTGGGAAGACTGCCGCGAACTCCTCGCCGCCAATACGCCCGAACAGGTCGCCACGGCGCAACACGGCCTTGCCGCTGTCGGCGATGTGCTGCAGCACCTGGTCGCCTTCCTGGTGGCCATAGCTGTCGTTTATCTGTTTGAAGTCGTCGATGTCCAGTAACAGGAAGGCCAACGGCGTGCCGTTTTCCCGGGCGCTGTCAAACGCCGCTTGGGCGCATTCGAAGAAGTGCCGGCGGTTGCTGCTTTGGGTCAGCACGTCAATGGTGGCCAGGCGCTGCAACTCGCCTTCCAGCTGCTTTTTCTCAGTGATGTCTTCGGCAATGCCGACGATGATCACGCGGTCGCCGTCATGCTGCTGGTTGATGTAGCACTTGTCGCTCAACCAGCGCACTTGCCCGTCAGCATTGATGATACGGTACTCGCGGTCCTCGACCGCGCTTTTGAGCAGCACCTGGGCCAGGCTGCGCTCGGCGTATTCCAGGTCGTCGGGGTAGATGCTGTCGCGCCACTCGTTGAAGTCGGCCAGTACCAGGCTGGCCGGGCGGCCGAAGATGCGCTCGTAGGCAGGGCTTACGTACAGCACTTCGCGTGTTTCCCAATCGAAAGCCCAGAGCACCGCGTTGACACTCTCGAGCAACGAGCTGAACAGCTGTTCGCGTTCGCTCAGGCGGGCGACTTCACCTTGCGCATGAAGGAGCGCCAGTAAAGTGCGGGCGGCTCCCGGTGGTACCGGGCCCGGCGATGTCATTGGAATATTCTTGGCCATGTGCACGTAGCGAGTCTCGACGTGAAAGCGTGCGGCCAGCATCCTGCCCGCCACGCGGGCGATGTGCGGGGTTTGAGTGGGGGCGAGGTGGTTAAGTTCCAGCTGGCACGCCCCATGCTGGGGCGTGCCGATCAACGGCGATCAGGCGCCGACCGGGCGCAGGGAATAGGTTTTCAGCTGTGCCGCGAAGTCGCGCAGGGCTTGAATGCCACTGGTTTCGGCTTCGTGTACCCAGTCCTTGATGGCGGCCAGCATGTCATGGCCGTTGGCGCTGGTGCGGGCCCAGATCTGCTGCAAGGCCAGGCGCTTTTCGTAGATGGTTTTCAAGGCCTGGCTGTGCGCAAGCATCGATTCGATGCGCACATGGTGGCGGTCTTCGAGCAGGCTGGTTTCACGGGATAGCAGGCGCTTGGCACGGCGGAAGTGGTGGCGCACCGAGGCGTCGACACGCGCCAGTTCCAGCTTGACCAGTGGGGCGATCACCAATTTGCGGTACTGGGCCATGATCTGGAAGCGGTTGTTGAGGATCGCCATGGCGGTGTCCATGTCCAGGCTACCTTTGCCTTCCACCCGATGGGCAATCGGCGCCACACGCTGCACCTTGGCCAGGCGCAGCAGGCAGAACAGGCGGATCCACGCCCAGCCCATGTCGAACTCCCAGCGCTTGACCGACAGCTTGGCTGAATTGGGGTAGGTGTGGTGATTGTTGTGCAGCTCTTCACCGCCGATCACGATGCCCCACGGCACCAGGTTGGTGGCCGCGTCACGGCATTCGAAGTTGCGGTAGCCGAACGCGTGGCCCAGGCCGTTGACGACACCGGCAGCCCAGAACGGGATCCACATCATCTGGACCGCCCAGATAGTGATACCGAGGGTGCCGAACAGCAGCAGGTCGATCACGGCCATCAACGCGATGCCGCCCAGTTTGTAGCGCGAGTAAAGGTTGCGCTCGATCCAGTCATCAGGGCAGTTCTTGCCGTAGATGCGCAGGGTGTCTGGGTTGCGGGCCTCTTCGCGATACAGCTCGGCGCCTTTGCGCAACACCGTGCTCAGGCCTTTGTGCACGGGGCTGTGCGGGTCGTCGGGTGTTTCGCACTTGGCGTGGTGCTTACGGTGGACCGCCGTCCACTCGCGGGTGTTCTGCGCCGTGGTCAGCCACAGCCAGAAGCGGAAGAAATGCTTGAGCGCGCCGTTGAGCTCAAGGGCTCGGTGCGCAGAGTAGCGATGCAGGTAGACCGTGACGCTGACAATGGTCACGTGGGTCATCAACAGGGTGATGCCGACCAGTTGCCAGGCCGACAAGTCGAGCAGGCCGTTGTACCACATAGATGTAAATGCCCTCGAAATGCGGGGGGAAGGGTCGATTATCCCTTGGTGGGGAAATAAAACCAGTCAACTGTTCAGACAGGAGGTCACGACATGTTTCAGCCTTTATAATGCCCCTTTCTTTTCAATGGGCTATCCCACCCGACATGTCTGTTTCCGTTCGCGACGCCTTGCGCATGGCCGCGCTCTATGTGGTGCTCTCGATCCTCTGGCTGGTGCTGGCCGAGGTGATGCTGCAGAGCATGACCGACGACCCCCTGGCATTGACCGTGGGGCGGCAGATCAACGTGGTGGTGTGGGTGCTGTGCAGTGCCTTGCTGATTTATCTGTCCCGGGTGCGGCTGCTGCATTTCATCGGCCATGGCGCGCGGTTGCGCTGCGAAGACCGGGAACGCCTGCGCATGGCCGCCGCGGTGTTCGACAGTACCCTGGAAGGGGTGCTGGTAACCGACCGCCAGGGCCTGATCGTGCACGTCAACCGTGCCTTCATGCGCATTACCGGTTACCAGCAGCACGAGGTGATCGGCCAGCGCCCGAGCAAGTTCAAGTCGGGCCGCCATGGCCAGGCCTTCTACCAGCAGGTCTACGCCACCCTGGCTGAAAAGGGCGAGTGGAGCGGCGAAATCTGGAACCGGCGCAAAAGCGGCGAAATCTACCCGCAGTGGCAGACTATCTGCGCTATTCACGATGACGAGGGTGAGCTGAGCCATTACGTGGCCGTGTTCAGTGACATCAGCGCGATCAAGCATTCGGAGCAGGAACTGGCCTACCTGGCCCACCACGACCCGCTGACCGGCCTGCCCAACCGCTTGCTGTTCAACGACCGCGTCGAGCAGGCCCTGGCCGCGGCGCAGGCCAACAAGCGTGGGTGCGCCCTGCTGCTGCTGGACCTGGACCACTTCCAGAGCATCAACGATGGCCTTGGCCACACCATCGGTGACCAGTTGCTGAGGCTGGTGGGGGAGCGCCTGGGCAAGATATTGGGCAATGGTGTGACCTTGGCCCGGCTGGGCGGTGACGAGTTCGGCGTGCTGGCCGAAGGCTGCCAGCAAGTCGGCCAGGCAGGCAAACTGGCGCAGGGCATCATCGAGCGCATGCGCGAGCCGTTCCTGTTCGATGGCCATCGGTTGTTCATCAGTGTCAGTGCCGGTATCAGCCTGTTCCCCAGCGATGCCTTGTGTGCCGAACAGTTGCTGCGCAACGCCGATTCGGCGTTGTACAAGGCCAAGGGCAATGGGCGAGCCTGCTATGCGCTGTACACCGAAGAACTGACGGCCCACGCCCAGCACCGGGTTGAAACAGCGGGCGAGTTGCGCCGCGCACTGGAGCATGACGAACTGCGGGTGTTTTTCCAGCCGGTACACGACCTGGCGACCGGCAGCCTGGTCGGGGTCGAAGCGTTGGTGCGCTGGCAGCATCCGCAGCGCGGCCTGGTGCCGCCGGGCGAGTTCATCCCGATCGCCGAGCGTACCGGCCTGATTGCCGAAATCGATGCCTGGGTGCTGCGCCAGGCCTGCCGGCAAATGGTGCAGTGGCAGGCGCAAGGCCGGCAATTGGCGTTCGTGGCGGTGAACATCTCCAGCCGGCTGTTTGGCCAACATGAGTTGTACCGGCAAGCGGCCGACGTCCTGCACGACACCGGCCTGGCCCCCGCCTTGCTAGAGCTGGAAGTGACCGAAAGCGCTGTGATGGAAGACCCGGAGGTGGCGCTGGAGCAACTTCACCGCTTACGTGAGCTTGGCGTGACCCTGGCCATTGATGACTTCGGCACCGGCTACTCTTCGCTGCTGCGGCTCAAGCGTTTGCCCGTTCAGAAGCTGAAAATCGACCAGGGCTTCGTTGCCGGGTTGCCGCTGGATGAGGATGACATCGCGATCGTGCGGGTGATCATCGCCCTGGCCCGCAGCATGGGCATGCAGGTGCATGCCGAGGGTATCGAGCAGGCAGAGCAGGCCGCCTTCCTGCTGCAGCAGCAGTGCCAGCTGGGGCAGGGGTACTGGTTCGGGCGGCCGGTGCCGGCTGCGGATTTGCACTGGGATTGAGGGCCTCTTCGCGGGTTTGCCCGCGAAGAACTCAACGCTTGTTCAAGCCTTTTGCCAATCGGTCGCCACCCAGCTGGATCAACGCCACCAGCGCCACCAGCATGGCGATCACGGTCAGCATGATCTGGCTGTCGAAGCGCTGGTAGCCATACCGGTAGGCGATGTCGCCCAGCCCTCCGGCACCGATCGCCCCGGCCATGGCCGAGGAGTTGATCAGGGTCACCAAGGTGATGGTGAAACCGCCGACAATGCCCGGCAACGCTTCGGGCAACAACACATGCCAGACAATGTGCCAGCGCCGGCAACCCATGGCCTGCGCGGCTTCCACCAAGCCATGGTCGACTTCGCGCAGGCTGACCTCGGCGATCCGGGCAAAGAACGGCGTGGCGGCGATGGTCAGCGGGACAACCGCCGCCCACACACCATAGGTCGTACCCACCACCAGCCGGGTGAACGGGATCAGCGCGACCATCAGGATCAGGAACGGGATCGAGCGGAACAGGTTGACGAAGGCGCCCAGTAACCGGTTCAGCAAGGCTGCCTCGAATATGCCACCCCTGCCGCTGGTGACCAGCAGCAGTGCCAGGGGTACCCCCAGCAGCAAGGCGATAAGCGACGACACGCCAACCATCAGCAGGGTATCGAGCAAGCCTTCCAGCAGACGATCAAACCACATGGCCCAGCACCTCCACGTTGTCCGCCCAACGGCGGGCGCGTTGCAGCAATTGTTGGGTATCGTGCGGTGCGTGCTGCACCGACAGGATCAACTGGCCCAGGGCGTGCTCGCCAATGGTCGCCACGCCGCCCTGCAGCAAGCGCACGCGACCGCCCAGGTCGTGGAACAGGGCAGACAGTTCAGGCTCGCCAAGTACACTCAGTTGCAATACCACGGCGCAGTCACGGCTTGTGGGGTGGGCCTGCAGGCTGGCTTGCAGCGCCGCAGGCAGCCGCGCTTGCAGCGGCGCAAGCAGGGTTCGGGTGACCTCGTGGTGAGGGGCGCCGAAGACACGCCAGACTTCGCCCTGCTCGACCACCTCGCCGCGGTCCAGCACCACCACCCGGTGGCAGATATCACGGATGACCGCCATCTCGTGGGTAATCAGCACGATGGTCAGGCCCAGGCGCCGGTTGATATCGCGCAGCAGTTCCAGGATCGAGGCCGTGGTCTCCGGGTCCAGCGCGGAGGTGGCTTCGTCGCACAGCAGGATCTCGGGGTCATGCACCAGTGCCCGGGCAATGCCCACGCGCTGTTTCTGCCCGCCTGACAATTGCGCGGGGTACACGTGGTGTTTCTCCTGCAGGCCGACCAGTGCCAGCAGCTCCCGGACCTTGCGTTGTCGCTCGCCCTTGGCCACGCCCGCCACCTTCAAGGGCAGCTCGACGTTCTGCCACACCGTCTTCGCCGACAGCAGGTTGAAATGCTGGAAGATCATGCCGATACGCCGGCGCAGCGCCACCAGCTGGTCGTCATCGAACGCCGCGATGTCCACTTGGTCGATCAGTACCCGGCCGTGGCTGGGGCGTTCCAGGCGGTTGATGGTGCGTAGCAACGAAGATTTGCCGGCGCCGCTGCGGCCGATGATGCCGAACACTTCGCCCTGGCGAATGTTCAGGTCAATGCCGTGCAAAGCGGGTTGCGCCTGCCCAGGGTAGGTCTTGCCCAGGCCGATGAAGCGTACATGGGCTTGATTGATTTCCGGGTGCAGGGCGTGCTCCCTGGCCGTTGACGCTCGCGGTTGGGGGGTGGGCGCCTTGAATGCGCTGGCCTGGCTCATGTCAGCCTTCCCAACCGGCCTGGTACAGCTTGCCGTGAGCCTTGTCCAACGCTGCGCGTACGGCAGGCGAATGTTGGTAGATGTCGACGAACTGTGCCAGGCGTGGGTCGTTTTTGCTCTGCGGGCGAATCACGAATTGAATCACGTACTCCTTGTTTTCCAGACCGTCGAACAGCAGCGCTGAACTGGCATCGAAGCTGTTGGCCAGGCGAATGTATGCCGGGTACCCCTGCACCAAGTCGGCGTCGTCATAGGCACGCACCAGCTGCACGGCTTCGACTTGCAGGATCTTCAGCTTTTTCGGGTTGGCGACAATGTCGTCCTCGGTGGCTTTGTAGCCAACCCCTGGCTTGAGCGTGATCAACCCGGCCTTGGCCAGCAATTGCAGGCCGCGGCCGCTGTTGATCGGGTCGTTGGCGATGGCCACGCTCGCCCCTTCAGGCAGGTCGGCGAAGCTTTTGTACTTTTTCGCGTACAGGCCCACGTTGTTGATGATGCCCGGTGCATAGGGCACCAGGTCGAAGCCCGCAGCCGCCTTGGCATTCTCCAGGAACGGGATGTGCTGGAAGTAGTTCACGTCGATGTCGCCGCTGTTGAGGCTGACATTGGGCGCGATCCAGTCGCTGAACTCGATCAGCTTCACCTCCAGGCCTTGCTTGTGGGCTTCTTCCACGGCGGCTTCCAGCGGGATCGCAAAGGCCGAGGTAGTGCCGATCTTCAGGGGTTCGGCGGCCTGGGCAGTGGCGCACAGGCCGAGGGACAGGGCGATGGCCACGACGGGCCGGAACAGTTTTTCAAGCATGGTGCAGGGCTCCAGTCGGTGCAGGGGTAGGGGTGCGGTTAAAGCGGTAAGCCGAACCAGGGTGGTCGGCGGGCAAGTGCGGGTGGTCGGCCTGGAACAGTTTCTGGCGCAGGGTGCCCTCGGCGTACGCGGTCTTGTAGCGGCCGCGTTGTTGCAGTTGAGGAACGACCAGGTCGATGAAGTCCTCAAAGCTCTCCGGGGTGACGGTGCGGGTCAGGTTGAAGCCGTCCAGGCCGGTCTCGTCGAGCCAGGCGATCAACTGTTCGGCGACCTGCTCGGGGTCGCCGACGACCTTCACGTAGCGCCCGCCCAGCGCGTGCTGTTGCAACAGGCGCCGGCGGGTCCAGGCGTTGCCCTGCAACTGGCGGGTGGCTGACTGAATGGCGTTGCCCTGGCTGAAGGGGATCGGCTCGTCCAGTGCATAGGCCGCGAAGTCAATGCCGGTCGAGGCCGCAAAATGTGCGACGCCGGCCTCGGCGCTGGCATGCTGCAGATACTCGGCATGCTTGGCCTGGGCCTGTTGCTCGGTCGCCGCGACGATCACCGTGATGCCCATGAAGACCTTGACCGCCTGCGGGTCGCGCCCGGCAGCCGAGGCAGCCGCGCGTACCTGCTCGACCTGGGCGCGGGCCGCGGTCTTGTCCTGAGCGCTGATGAACACACATTCGGCATGTTGCCCGGCGAAGCCCAGGCCGCGTTGCGAACTGCCTGCCTGGAACAGTACCGGGGTGCGCTGCGGCGAGGGCTCGCACAGGTGGTAACCGTCGACCTTGTAGAACTCGCCATGGTGCTGCACCTTGCGCACCTTGTCGGGGCGGGCATAGATGCGCTGCTCGCGGTCAGCGACCACCGCGTCGTCAGCCCAGCTGCCCTCCAGCAGCTTGTACAGCACCTGCAGGTATTCGTCGGCCTGGTCGTAGCGGCGGTCATGTTCGGGTTGCTGTGCCAGGCCCATGGCGCGGGCGGCACTGTCGAGGTAACCGGTTACGATGTTCCAGCCAACCCGGCCCTGGCTCAGGTGGTCCAGGGTGGATAGGCGTCGGGCGAACAGGTAGGGCGCCTCGTAGGTCAGGTTGGCGGTAAGGCCAAAACCCAGGTGGCGAGTGACGGCGGCCATGGCCGAAACCAGCAGCAAGGGGTCATTGACCGGCAACTGGATGGCCTCTTTGAGGGTGACGTCCAGCGATTGCCCGTAGATATCGTAGGTACCGACGATATCGGCGATGAACAGCCCATCGAACAGGCCCCGCTCCAGCAGGCGTGCGAGCTGGGTCCAGTACTCCAGGCTGGTGTACTGGGTCGAAGTGTCCCGTGGGTGGGTCCACAGGCCGTGGTTGATGTGCCCGACACAGTTCATGTTGAAGGCATTGAGCAGGATTTGCTTGGCCATCAGAGCGTCCCCCGGCGTGGCGGGTTGACGTCGTTGAGGTAGTAATTGCCGATGGCGTGGTATTTCCAGCGGACCGGGTCGTGCAAGGTGTGCACGCGGGCGTTGCGCCAATGGCGGTCGAGGTTGTGCTCGGCCAGCGTCGCTTGGCTCCCACTCAGTTCGAACAGGGCAGTGCCGGCGGCAAGCGCGATTTCCGTGCTGCTGGCACGCGCTTCGGCCACGGCGATGGACGCCGCGGCGACGGTGTCGGCGGTGCTGTCGTTGCGGGCGCGGTCGAGGTATTCGCCAGCGCGTTCCAGCAGGGCTTCGGCCGCGTGCAGGCGGATCGCCAGGTGGCCGAAGCTTTTCAGCGTCAGTGGGTCATCGCTTGCCTTGTCCAGGCCTGCGTCGACCCATGGTCGGCTGCGGGTGCGCACGAAGTGCAGGGCATCCTCGTAGGCGGCGCGGGCGATGCCGGTGTCGATGGCGGCGTGAAGAAGCTGCGCCAGCGGGCCGACCGGGGTGGGGCGCTCGAAGGCGCTCTGGAAAGGCACCACGTCCGCTGCGCTGACGTAAACGTTGTCCAGCAGAACCGAGCCACTGCCGGTGGTGCGCTGACCAAAGCCGCTCCAGTCGTCGATCACCTGCACGCCCTGGCTATCGGCCGGCACGAACACCAGGTGCTGCACGCCCTGTTCATCGACCACCGACGTGGGAATACGCTGGGCGTAGATGGCGCCAGTCGCGTAGAACTTGCGGCCATTGATGCGAAAGCCGTCACCGTCACGGCTCAGGCGGGTGGTGCGTTCGTTGGCGGTCTTGGTACCCAGCTCGGCCAGGGCATTGCCGAAACGGCGGCCGGCCAGTACTTCGCCATACAGCCGCTTCTGTTGTTCGGGGCTGCCGTTTACCCGCAGTACTTCCAGGCTGTAGAAATGATTCTGTGGGATCTGCCCCAGCGAGCCGTCGGCCTGGGCGATGCGGGCGATGACCTTGGCCAGGGTGACGTTGGACACGCCAGCGCCGCCGAAGGCCTTGGGCACACTGATGGCCCACAGGCCGGAGCGGGTGAACAGGTCCAGTTCGCTGTGCGGCAGCCGGCGTTCGCGGTCGCGCAGGGCGCTGTCGCGGCGCAGTTGTTGGGCGATTTCGTCGGCGACATGCAGGGCTTGGGTGTCGCTGGTGATGATTCTGATGGTCATGGGTTTCTCCGGGCCTTGGGAGCGCGATGCGGCCCATCGCGACACAAGGCCGCTCCTGCAGGGATACGCGGTTCCATGCCGGTCCGCGCCACGGGTAGGAGCGGCCTTGTGTCGCGATGGGCTGCAAAGCAGCCCCCAAGGCCATTGAATTCAGATCCAGGAATGCCGCGCGGGCAAGGTCCCGTTAAGGTGGTAAGCCCCAACCGCGTGGTACTTCCAGCGCACCGGGTCATGCAGCGTGTGCACCCGGGCGTTGCGCCAGTGGCGGTCGAGGTTGAATTCGGCAAGGGTGGCGCGGCTGCCAGCCAGCTCGAACAGCTTTTCGCTGGCCTGCAGGGCAATTTCAGTGGTCAGCACCTTGGCTTCGGCCACCGCAATGGACGCGCGCGCAGCGCTCGCGGCATCCACGGGCGCGGCGCTGACCTCGTCAAGCACCTGCGCGGCCTTGCGCAGCAACGCTTGCGCCGCATGCAGTTCAAGCTTCAGGCGCCCGACGTCAGCGATCACGTAAGGATCGTCGCTGGCGCGCTCGACATTGGCGTCGACCCAAGGCCGCGACTTCTCGCGAACGAACTTGATCGCATCTTCGATGGCCGCTTCAGCGATACCTGCATCGATTGCTGCCTGGATCAACTGCGAGACCGCGCCCTGGGTATTGGGTATATCGCGCTGGCGCCAGTTGTCGATCACCAGCGCCGCCTCCACCGGCACCTGGTCCAGCAGTACCGTGCCGCTAGCAGTGGTGCGCTGGCCAAACCCGGACCAGTCATCGACGATGCGCAACCCCGGGCTGCCTCTACGTACGAACGCCAGGCGCTGACGGCCGTCGTCGTCCAGGGCTTTGACCGCCACCCAATGGGCGAACAGGGCGCCGGTGGAATAGAACTTCTCGCCACTGATGCGATAACCGTCGCCGTTGCGGGTGATACGCGCGGTGAGCGTGAGGGTGTCCTTGGTGCCGCGCTCGGGCCCGGCATTGCCGATGCGCCAGCCTTCGAGCACGCTGCGGAAAACAAACGCCTGTTGCGCTTCGCTTGCCGTCAGGCGCAGCAATTGCAGGATGCCGAACTGGTTCTGCGGGATCTGGCCCAGGGCCGGGTCGGCGGCGCTTATCAGGCGGAACACTTCGGCGATGGTGGAGAACGAAACATCGGGGCCACCGTGGGCCTTGGGTACGCTGATGCTACCCAGCCCGCTGCGGGTGAACAGCTCGACCTCCGCCCATGGCAGCTTGCGTTGCTGGTCGCGGCGGGCGGCATGCTCGCGGGCGACCTCGGCCAGTTCGCGTGCCGCTTGCAAGGCTTCGGCGTCGTTGCGCAACACCTTGGCTGGCAGCAACGGGGGAGCGCTGTCGAGATCGCTGTGTAATAGGCTGTTGGGTTGGCTGGACATCAGTACCGCTCCTTGGCTGTACTCAATGCCCTGGCGTTACGCACTGGGGAAATTGTGATGCTGACCATTCCTGACCTCGCGAAAAGTAAAGCCGCTACAGCTGGTCGCGGCGAACGTGTGCTGGTCCGGTGGTCCGGTTGATATACCCTAATGCTTTATAAAAATTTAATGAACTAACTCTTTGGAATATATATAGAAGGAGAGATTTCCGCGGCTACGCCGACCTCTTCGCGGATGAACCCGCTCCCACAGCGTTAACCCTGAGGGAGCGGGCGAGCCCGCGAAGGGCCCAGAGCAGGCCTACTCGGAAGCAGCAGTCCCAAGGAACTTGCGCAAGAACTGCCGGGTACGCTCTTCCTTCGGCGCCGCAAACAGCGCTTTGGCCTCGCCTTGCTCCACGATCACGCCTTTGTCGAAGAAGATCACCCGGTTCGCCACGTCCCGGGCGAAGCTCATTTCGTGGGTGACGATGACCATGGTGCGCCTTTCTTCGGCCAGGCCGCGAATAGTCGCCAGCACTTCACCCACCAGTTCCGGGTCCAGCGCCGAGGTCGGCTCGTCGAACAGAATCACCTCGGGCTCCATGGCCAAGGCACGGGCAATGGCCACCCGCTGCTGCTGGCCACCGGACAGACGCCGCGGGTAGGCATCTTCCTTGCCCGCCAGGCCAACCTTGGCCAGCAAGCGGCGGCCCAGTTCGACAGCCTGTTCGCGCGGGGTCTTCTTGACGATCACCGGCCCTTCGATCACGTTTTCCAAGGCTGTGCGGTGCGGAAACAGGTTGAAGTTCTGGAACACAAACCCCGCCTGCTGGCGCAACCGGCGGATTGCACTTTGCTGCCCCCCCAGCGGGCGGTTGGCATCGATGCTGATGGCGCCGATCTTTATCTGCCCGGCGTCGGGCGTTTCCAGCAGGTTCAGGCAGCGCAGGAAGGTGGTCTTGCCCGAGCCGCTGGGGCCGATGATGGCCACCACCTCGCCAGGCTGTACGGTCAGGTCAATGCCGTTGAGCACGGTCTGGCCCTTGAACCGCTTGGTCAGGCCTTTGACTTCAATCATGCTCAATGCTCCTGGTCATGCTGGTTGACCCGCGCTTCCATACGGTTCTGGAAGTGCGCGAGGATGCTGCACAGCACCCAGTAGATAACCGCAACCGCTACGTACATGGTGAACACTTCGAAGGTGCGTGCGGTAATCAGCTGGGCCTGGCGGAACAGCTCGGGTACCTGGATGGTGGCTGCCAGGGCGGTGTCCTTGACCAGCGAAATGAAGCTGTTGCCCAGCGGTGGCAGGGCGGTGCGCAGGGCCTGGGGCAGGATCGCCCGGCGCATGGCCTGCACCCGGGTCATGCCGATGCTGGCCGCAGCTTCCCATTGGCCACGGTCAATCGATGAAATCGCCGCGCGCAGGATTTCGCAGATGTAAGCCGCCATGTTCAGCGACAGGCCAATCAGCGAGGCCGGGATAGGGTCGAGTTCGATCCCGATCTGCGGCATGCCGAAATAGATCACGAACAGTTGCACCAGCAGCGGCGTGCCGCGAAAGAACGACACATAGATCCGCGCCAGCCAGTTGAGCGGCAATACCTTCGACAGCCGCATCAGCGCCAGGGCAAAGCCCAGCACCAGGCCGAAGAACATGCCGCCCACGCTGAGCAGTACGGTGTAACCCGCGCCCTTGAGCAGGAAGGGCGCGGAGTCGGCTACGAGTTGCAGGCTTTCAGCGATCATTTAGTGACATCGGCACCGAAATATTTTTCCGACAGCTTGGCCAGCGTGCCGTCAGCCTTGAGCTTGTCGATGGCCTTGTTGATGGCCGCCAACAGTTCAGGCTCGCCCTTGCGCAGAGCCACGCCGCTTTCCAGGCGCGAGAAGGCAGGGCCGGCCAGTTCGGTGTCCTTGGCTTTTTGCGCGTATTCCAGCGCCGCCAGGCGGTCGATCAGGATGGCGTCGATGCGGCCGTTGCGCAGGTCGGCGAATTTGCTCGGGTCGTCTTCATAAGTGCGCACCTCGGCTTTCGGTACGTCTTGTTTCACCCACTGCTCGTAGTTGGTGCCCAGACCCACGCCGACTTTTTTGCCGGCCAGATCCTGTGCACCATTGATATTCAGCTGCTCGGCCTTCTTCTTGAGAATCAGCGCCTGGATGCCGGAGATGGTGTAAGGCTCGGAGAAGTCATACTTCTTCTTGCGTTCTTCCGAAATGGTCACCTGGTTGACCACGATGTCCAGCCGTTTGGACTCCAGCGCGGCGAGAATACCGTCCCACTTGGTTGGCTGGATCTTGGCCTTGACCCCCAGCTCTTTGGCCAGCAGTTCGGAGAGCTCGACTTCAAAACCGGTCAGCTTGCCGTTTTCATCCTGAAAGCTGAACGGCGGGTAGGTGCCTTCGAGGCCGACGTTGATCACGCCTTTTTCCTGAATGGTTTTCAGCTCTTCGCCGGCGAGGGCCTGGCCGAGCAGACCAGCACCCAGCACAAGGGCCAGGCTGGCATTGAGTAGCGGTTTGACGAACTTCGACATGGCAGAGCCCCGCGCGTGTTGTGTAGGGAGAGGGTGGCGACTATAGAGCTGGCTTTTTAGGCCTGGAAATAATAAAAAAATATTTTGTTACTTCCATTTTATTCGTTATCAGAGCGTGATTGCTTTGAGGGTAGGCGAGGTTGCCTGCGCCGTCACCGCAGGGTGTGCCCGACATGGCGCAGGATGGAATAAAGCGTAGTTTTTTCCAAGAGGCGGATTTGCCGTAGAGTGGATTGCACGCAGGCACGCCCGGCCCTTTCGCGGGCATGGCGAAACAACCCGATGGCCTATACGGCAGGAGAAAACCGTGAGCGAACAACCATTATCCGGGCGCTGGCAGTTGCAGAGCATCGTAACCGGCCTGCGCGGCGCGCGTGAGCAGTGGCGCACCCGCAATGGCCGCAGCAGCGGCGAGCAGGGTGGCCGCGAGCTGCCGTCGCGCGAGGCGATGCGGCAGATCCTCGAGCAACTCTGTGGTGCGCTGTTCCCTATGCGCCTGGGCCCGGTCGACCTGCGCGAAGAAAGTGAAGATTTCTACGTTGGCCATACCCTCGATGCCGCCCTGACCGCCTTGCTGGCCCAGGCCCGACTGGAGCTGCGTTACGCCGCCCGGCAAAGCCAGGCCGAGCTGGCCGGTGTGGATGCTCACGCGCTGAGGCTGGTACAGGATTTCGCGGCAGCCTTGCCAGCGCTGCGGGTGTTGCTCGACACCGATGTGCTGGCTGCCTACCACGGCGACCCGGCGGCCCGTAGCGTCGATGAGGTGCTGCTGTGCTACCCCGGCGTTCTGGCGATCATCCACCACCGCCTGGCGCACCATCTGTACCGGGCAGGCCTGCCACTGCTGGCGCGCATCAGTTCGGAACTGGCGCATTCAGCCACAGGTATCGACATTCACCCTGGGGCGCAGATCGGGCCGAGTTTCTTCATCGACCATGGTACGGGGGTGGTCATTGGCGAAACCGCGATCATCGGCGAGCGCGTGCGTATCTACCAGGCTGTGACCCTTGGCGCCAAGCGTTTCCCAAGCGACGAGTCGGGCACTTTGCACAAAGGCCTGCCACGCCACCCAATCGTCGAAGACGATGTGGTGATCTATGCCGGCGCCACGGTACTGGGGCGCATCACCATCGGTAAAGGCTCGACCATTGGCGGCAACGTGTGGCTGACCCGCAGTGTGCCAGCCGAGAGCAACATCACCCAGGCCAACTTGCAGTTGGATTGCCAGGACAAGCATTGACCTGAAATTTGCCTGGCGTGCACCGGCACTTTTCAAGGTGAAACGGGCTCTTACAAGGACCGCACAGCGAGCGACCGATGTGCGCGCCAGGCGCGGGTTTGCCCGCGAAAAGGCCGGGCCAGAAGCGCGCCAGTCGGCGCCCCAATTCGCATTGAACACCGATCCATGTTTAACTTGAACGCTTGTTCAATGAAAAACGCTGGTCCGCTGCCGGTGTTCAACAGGAGGATTCCTTTGCTGAACCCGTTCATTCCGAACCTCACGTCTTTTGACGAGGTGCCTGCCCCATGAGTGCACCGACCCCATCACTTTCCAACAGCAAGATCCGCATGAACCCGCCGGTGTTCTACTTTGCGGCAAGCTTCATCCTCATCTTCGGCCTGGTGGTCATCTCCAACCCGCAAACCGCAGGCGACTGGTTGCTGGCGGCGCAGAACTGGGCGGCCAATACGGTCGGCTGGTACTACATGTTGGCAATGACGCTGTACCTGGTCTTCGTGGTGGTCACCGCCTTGTCCGGCTACGGCAAGATCAAGCTCGGTGCCGACCACGACGAGCCCGAGTTCAGTTACCTGTCATGGGCCGGCATGCTGTTTGCGGCTGGCATCAGCATTACGTTGTTCTTCTTCTGTGTGTCCGAACCGCTGACCCATATGCTGCAGCCGCCCCAAGGCGAAGCGGGCACTGCCGAGGCCGGGCGCCAGGCCATGCAGATCCTGTTCCTGCACTGGGGGTTGCATGGCTGGGGCGTGTTCGCCTTCGTCGGCATGGCGCTGGCCTACTTCGCCTACCGCCATAACCTGCCGCTGGCGCTGCGTTCGGCGCTGTACCCGCTGATCGGCAAGCGCATCAACGGGCCGATCGGTTATGCGGTGGACGGCTTCGGCATCATCGCCACCGTGTTCGGCCTTGGCGCCGACATGGGCTTTGGCGTGCTGCACCTGAACGCCGGCCTGGATTACCTGTTCGGCATCAGCCACAGCCAGTGGGTGCAGGTGATCCTCATCACCCTGATGATGGGCGCGGCGGTGGCCGTAGCCGTTGCCGGGGTAGAGAAGGGCGTGCGGGTAATGAGCGACATCAACCTGTTCCTGGCCTGCGCATTGCTGCTGTTCGTGCTGTTCGCCGGGCCTACCCAGCACCTGTTCAACACCCTCATCCAGAACCTTGGCGATTACCTGGGCGCCTTGCCGCGCAAGAGCTTCGACGTGTATGCCTACGGTGAGAACCGCGACTGGCTGGGTGGCTGGACAGTGTTCTACTGGGCCTGGTGGATTGCCTGGGCGCCGTTCGTGGGCTTGTTCATTGCGCGCATTTCCCGCGGCCGTACCATCCGCGAGTTCGTCTTTGGCGTGCTGCTGATCCCGCTGGGCTTCACCCTGGCGTGGATGTCGATCTTCGGCAACAGTGCCCTGGACCAGGTCATCAACCACGGCATGACCGCGCTGGGCCAGTCGGCCCTGGACAACCCGTCCATGAGCCTGTACCTGCTGCTGGAAACCTACCCCTGGAGCAAGGTGGTGATCGCCACCACGGTGTTCATCAGTTTCGTGTTCTTCGTCACCTCGGCCGACTCTGGCACCGTGGTGCTGTCGACCTTGTCGGCCACCGGTGGGGATGCCGATGAGGACGGGCCGAACTGGCTGCGCATTTTCTGGGGCGCGATGACCGCGCTGGTCACCAGTGCGCTGTTGTTCGCGGGCAGCATCGATTCGCTGAAATCGGCGGTGGTACTGACCTCGCTGCCGTTCTCGTTGATCTTGCTGTGCATGATGTGGGGGTTGCACAAGGCGTTCTACCTGGAGTCGCAACGGCAGATCGCGCAAATGCACTCGCTGGCACCGTTCGCCCAGTCACGCCGCGGCCGCGGCGGCTGGCGCCAGCGCTTGAGCCAGGCGGTGCACTTCCCGTCGCGTGACGAGGTGTACCGCTTCATGGACGATGTGGTGCGCCCGGCGATTGCCGATGTGCGTGAGGTGTTCGAGCAAAAAGGCCTGGTGCTGATTACCCAGGATGACCCAAGCCACGACAACGTCAGCCTGAAAGTGGGGCATGGTGAAGAACAGCCGTTCATTTACCAGGTGCAGATGCGTGGCTACTTCACGCCATCGTTCGCCCTGGGTGGGCTGGGCACGCAGGAGTTGAAGAACCGCCGCTACTACCGGGCGGAGGTGTACCTGAGCGAAGGCAGCCAGAACTACGACCTGGTTGGCTACAGCAAGGAGCAGATCATCAACGACATCCTCGACCAGTACGAGCGGCACATGCAGTTCCTGCATCTGGTCCGCTGACCAGGCGTTCCTGTTCTGGCCTCTTCGCGGGCACGCCCGCTCCCACAGGTCCGGCACCGGTTTCGAAACCTGTGATGTACCTGTGGGAGCGGGCGTGCACGCGAAGAGGCCAGAACAGGCAACAACTAAAAGGGCACATCCCCGAGGATCGTCGCGCGGTGCATCACCCGCCGATTGGGCCGGTAGTCATCCACGGCAAAATGCTGGGTCACGCGGTTGTCCCAGAACGCCACGTCATGCTCCTGCCAGCGCCAGCGAATGCTGAACTCCGGCCGTGTGGCATGGGCGAACAGCAGCTTCAGCAACGCCTCGCTCTCCAGCTCGCTCAGCTCATTGATGCGCGTGGTAAACCCCTCATTGACGAACAACGCCTTGCGCCCGCTCACCGGATGCGTCCGCACCACCGGGTGCGACAGGGGCGGGTTGTTGCGCCGCGTGGCTTCCCAGCGCGCCAGGTCTTCAGCGGTGGTGCCAAAGCGTTCCAGCGGGAACGACTTGGTGAAGTCGTGAGTGGCGGTCAGCCCGTCGAGCATGCCCCGCAGCGGCGCCGACAAGGCTTCAAAGGCAGCGATGCCGCTGGCCCACAAGGTATCGCCACCGTAGGCCGGCAACTGCTTGGCACTGAGCACCGCACCCAGTGCCGGGGTTGGCAGGAAGGTCACGTCGGTGTGCCACACGGCGTTGTCGCGCACATCAGTGACCGCCGTGTCGAGCACCAGCACCTGCGGGGTGTCCGGCACATTGGGGTAGATCGGGTGAATGTGAAGGTCGCCGAAGCGGGCGGCAAAGCGCGCCTGTTGTTCCGGGTTGATCGGCTGGTCGCGGAAGAACAGCACCTGGTGCTGCAGCAGCGCCTGTTCAATGGCGTCGCGTTGTGCTGCGGTGATGTCGCGGCTGATGTCCACGCCGCTGATCTGGGCGCCGAGCGCCGGGCTGAGGGGAGTGATGGTCAGGCTCATGTCAGTCTCTCCAATCAGGCGCCAGTGTGCTGGCGTGGACAATGGGGTTCAGTGGCTTTGCCCGTGCCAGGGCACCAGCTTGCGTTGCAGGGCGCGCAGGCTCATTTCCAGTGCGAAGGCGATCAAGGCGATCAGCAGGATGCCCAGCACTACGACGTCGGTAACCAGAAACTGCGCCGCCGACTGCACCATGAAGCCCAGGCCACTGGTGGCGGCAATCAGCTCGGCGGCGACCAGCGTCGACCAGCCAACCCCCAGGCCGATGCGGATCCCGGTGAGGATGTCGGGTAGCGCGCTCGGCAGGATCACGTGCCGGATCAGCTGAGCCTTGCTTGCGCCCAGCGACTGCGCTGCACGCAACTTGGCCGGGTCGACAGTACGAACGCCGGTGGCGGTGGCAATGGCGATCGGCGCAAAGATCGCCAGGAAGATCAGCAACACCTTCGACAGCTCGCCGATGCCGCACCAAATGACAATCAGGGGCAGGTAGGCCAGCGGCGGGATCGGCCGGTAGAACTCGATCAGCGGGTCGAGGATGCCGCGTGCCACGCGGTTGTAGCCGATGGCGATGCCCACCGGGATGGCGGTCAGCGTGGCGGCCAGCAGGGCCACGTCGATACGCGCCAGGCTGGCGCCCAGGTGCTGCCACAGGCTGGCATCCATGTAACCCTGGGTCAGCAAGGTCCAGCCCTTGGCCAGGATGTCGCCGGGCGAGGGCAGGAACAGCGGCTCGACCCAGCCGGCGGCAGTCACCAGCCACCACGCCAGCAACAGGCTGGCGAGGGTCAGGGTGCTGATCCAGCGGGTGGAACGTGGGCGGCGCAGCTTGATGGCTGGCCGGGGTTGGGCGTCGTGTTTGCCGGTAACCGGCAGGTCCAGGCTGCTCATGCGCGCTCCTGCAGGCTTTGGCGTTGGGAAAACACCCGCGCCAGTACGTGCTCGCGGGTTTCGATGAAGGCCGGGTCGCACTTGATCGCCCGGGCCGATTCGCCAGCGGCATAACGCTGGCCGAAGTCCAGTTGCAGGCGTTCCACCACGCGCCCCGGGTTGGGCGCCAGCAGTACCAGTTCGCTGGCCAGGAATACCGCTTCTTCGATGTCGTGGGTAATCAGGAACACCGGCTTGGCGGTGCGCTGCCATACCTGCAGCAGCAACGCCTGCATCTGCTCGCGGGTGAAGGCATCGAGGGCGCCGAACGGTTCGTCCATCAATAGCACCCGTGGGTCGGCTGCCAGCGCCCGGGCCAGGCCCACGCGTTGCTTCTGGCCGCCGGACAACTGCCAGATGCGCCGCTCGCCGAAGCCGGCGAGGTCGACCAGGGCCAGCATCTCGCGGGCTTTGGCTTCACGCTCGGCGCGTGGTACGCCGGCCAGCTCCAGGCCGAATGCGATGTTGCCCAGCACGTTCTGCCATGGCAGCAGCGCGTCGTCCTGGAACACCACACCGCGCTCGGCTCCAGGCCCTTGCACCGGTACACCGTCGAGGGTGATGCGGCCGCCACTGGGGGTAACGAAGCCGGCGATCAGGTTGAGCAGCGAGGTTTTGCCGCTGCCGGATGGCCCCAGGGCCACCAGCAGTTGGCGCGGCCCCAGGCTCAGGTTGATGTCGGCCAGCACCGGGGTGGCGGCACCGGGGTACTGTGCGCTGATGCGCTCCAGTTCGAGCAAGGCCATGGCGGGCTCCGGTTCAGTTTGGAAGGAACTTGGCGCTGACGTACGGCGAGTAGTCCGGCAGTACGGCGTCAACCTTGCCTTGCTGCTTGAGGAAGTTGGCCGTGTCGGTCAGTGCCTGGGTGGTGGGTGCGCCCAGTGCGCTGGCCTGGTCGGCGGCCAGTGGGTAGACGTTGCCCTGCAGCAGCACGGGAATGTCGCTGGCCTTGGCGCCGGACAGCTTCACCAGTTTGTCTACGTTGCCCGTGTCAGCCAGCCAGGCTTGCGGGTCTTTGCGGTATTCGGCGTAGGCATCGAGGGTGACCTTGGCGAAAGCCTTGACCACGTCGGGGTGCTTCTCGGCGAAGTCCTTGCGCACGATCCAGGCATCGAAGGTGGGTGCGCCTTTTGCGGCCAGCTCGCCCGAGGTGATCAGCACCTTGCCGTTCTCCTTGGCCACGCCCAAGGCCGGGTCCCAGACGTAGGTGGCGTCGATGTCGCCGCGTTTCCAGGCGGCAATGATCGCAGGGGGCGCGAGGTTGAGTATCTGCACCTTGGAGGGGTCGATGTTCCAGGTCTTCAGGGCTGCCAGCAAGCTGTAGTGGCCAGTTGAAACGAAGGGCACGGCGACTTTCTTGCCGACCAGGTCTTGTGGCGTCTTGATGCTGTCGCGGGCGACCAGAGCCTCGCCTGCGCCGATCTGCGTTGCGATCAGAAACGTTTCGACCGGCAGCTTGCGGGTGGCGGCGGCGGCCAGCGGGCTGGAGCCCAGGTAGCCGATCTGCACGTCACCGCTGGCTACTGCGGTGATCACATCGGCGCCGTTATCGAACTTGCGCCAGTCAATGCTGGCCTTGCTGGCTTTTTCGTAGTCGCCATCTACCTGCGCCACCTTGGCGGGGTCGACGGTGGTCTGGTAGGCGACGGTCAGGTCGGCCGCCTGGGCCAGCCAGCTGGCGCTGGCGAGGGTCAGGGCGGCGAACAGGCGCAGCGGGGCATGCGGGATCATGGTGAACCTCTCAGGCAAACTGGGGTATGCGAGAAGGCTAAATGATCTAAAAAATTTAAAATAAATAACTTTTTCGCATTAGCTTAGCAGGTAAAGCTGTAGGAGCGGCCTTGTGTCGCGATGGGGCGCGA
>NZ_DKJF01000056.1:0-13433 GCF_002454615.1 Pseudomonas sp. UBA6699 | reverse complement strand
AGGTCATCGTCAAGATTCAAACCCAAAGCCCCTGTCTGCAATGCAGACAGGGGCTTTGTCTTTTCAGGTACAGGGGCTGCGGTGAAAGTGCCAAACAGCCCTGGCCATCTGCCTAGAACTGATAACTCAGTGTTGCACTCACATTGCGCTCTTCACCCATGTAGCAGTAGTTCAGGCTGGCACATGAAGTGATGTAGCTTTCATTGGTGAGGTTATTGGCGTTCAGGCGCACATCTACACCGGTCAGGCCGACCTTGCCCAGGTCATAGCCCACGGAAGCATCGAACAGCGTGTAGGAGGGCACCTTCATGCTGTTTTCCGCATCCACCCAGCTGTAGCCCACATAACGCACGCCGCCGCCCAGCCGCAGGCCATCCAGGGCCCCTTGGTGGAAGTTGTAGTCAGCCCATAGCGAGAGCATCTGCTTTGGCGCCTGAGTCGGCGAGTTGCCCTTGTTGTCCAGGTTGCCCGACACCAGGCTCGGCATCGACTTGGAATACTCGATATCGGTAAAGGTGTAGCCACCCAGCAGCTTCAGGCTGTCGCTGAGTTGCACATGTGCCTCCAGCTCCAGGCCCTGCGAGCGCACTTGACCTACGGCGCGATAGAAGTCTTCGTTCGGTTGTTTCGACGCCAGGTTCTCTTGCTCGATGCGGAATACCGACGCGGTGAACAAATTGTCGCTGCCGCTGGGTTGATACTTGATGCCCGCCTCCCACTGCGTACCCTCGGTAGGTGCCAGAGGCCGGCCATCCTGATCGGAGACGGTATTCGGGTTGAATGACTCCGAGTAACTGACATAGGGCGCAATGCCATTTTCGAACAGGTAAAGCACGCCGGCACGCGTTGTGAACTTAGAGCGTTGGTCATTCACCTTGGTATCACTGTCACGGTTCTGTTCGGACACCTTCACCCAGTCCTGACGCAGCCCCAGGGAAAAGCGCCACTGATCAAGCTCCACCAGTTCCTGTAGGTATACCCCCGTTTGCTGCAAACGGCGCTGATAGCGGTTTTCTCCCAGCAGCTGCAGGTTGCCATTACCGTACTGCGGGTTGCCGGCGTCCAACGGGTTTACGGTACCGTAACGCCATTCAACGTCAGCTTTGCGTCGCTGGTAGTCCGTGCCCATTAGCAGGGTGTGCTTGGCGGCGCCGGTGAAGAATTCTGCCTGCAGCATGTTATCGATGATGTACGAATGCAGCCGCTCGTCGCCGCCGGTGTAGGCGCGGTTCAGGATATTGCTTTCGGCATCTGCCCAACCGGCGGAATAAACCTGGTCCATCGACACATCGGAATCCTGGTAACGGAAGTTCTGCCGAGCGGTGAAGATGTCATTGAAGCGGTGCTCGAACTGATAGCTGAACGACTGTTGCGTGCGTTCGTAGCTGTCGATACCCGTTTCGCCTTCAAAGAAGTGATCGGAAAGGCGCAAACCATTACGCGGGTGCAGCATGCCGTCTGCCGGGTTACCGCCGTGGTAGCCGCCGTTGGGGTCGTGCTGCAGATAGGCCTGCAAGGTCAGCGAAGTATCTTCGCTGAAGTCCACGCTGATCGCGGGAGCAATGGCGTAGCGTTCTTCCTTGTTGTGGTCGAACTGCGTATCAGAGGCATCCGCCAGGCCCGTCAGGCGATAGGCGATACGCTGGTCTTCATCCACTGGGCCGCTGAAATCGAAGCCCATGCCGCGCTGGCCCTGGGTGCCGACCGTAGCTTGTACCTGATGGTAGGCGGAAAACAGCGGTTTCTTGGTGGTCAACGCGACCAACCCACCTGGTGAGCTGCGGCCGTACAGAACCGAGGACGGCCCCTTGAGGATGTCGATGCGCTCCAGGAAATACGGGTCCACCTGCATGGTGCTATAGGTGCCGTTGTCGCCCATGGATTTGAGCCCGTCGACGTAGATGTTGTCTACCGAGCCGTCGTTGAAGCCGCGCATCGCCACATAGTCATAGCGGTGCGTGGCACCGTAGGGGTTGGTTAGCACCCCGGGCGTATAGCGCATGGCCTGGGCGACGGTCTGTGACCCTTGGTCGTCGATCTGCTGGCGGGTCACCACAGATACCGATTGCGATGTTTCCACAAGCGGCATGCTGGTCTTGGTCGCCACTTGGCTGTGGGTCGCGTTATAGCCCTCGGTGCTACCCAGCGCATTACCCAGGCTGAAACCGCGGACGTCGGTGTCTGGTAACGACAACGCTGCGCCCAGCGGCTGCGCTTGCAACACGTAGCTGTGCCCCCCTTGGCTGACAGCGCGCAAACCACTGCCATTGAGGAGTTGGCGCAGAGCCTGTTCGGTGGCGTATTGCCCATTGAGGCCACTGGACTGCAAACCGTTGGTGAGCTGCGGCGTGCTCGACAGTGTAATGCCGGCTTGGGGGGCGAACTGGCTGAGCACATCGTCCAGCTGGCCTGCAGGTATGGAATAGTGCTGGCTGACCTGGGCTGTTTCCGCCGCCATGGCGGCCAGTGGAATAGTACTCAGGCCCAGGGCCGTGCCAAGTGCAGCTGCCCGCACTGCATTGCGTAACAATGCTGAGTGCAAGACAGGTCGAAAATCATTCGCGTTGAGTGTGCATACGTGCACGGTGTCGTTAGACATGTTCAAGTCCGTAGGGCTGTTGAGGGCGGAAGGTGTTGCTTACTGTCCTAGCCGGACTGCCATTCAAAACCCGCCAAAATACCTGGCACCGCCCTACGGCCACACCTGCATGTGCCGCCTGCTCAAGCCAGGCTTTCCACGCGTACCCACCAGCGTGTGCGTTGGCGCAGCCTCACTGGCAGCGTCTGGGGGAGTAGCTGTAGCAAAAGCTCCGGGTCTTCAAGGCGGAAGACCCCTGAGAGGCGCAAGCCGGCAACCGCTTCGCTGCAACCCAGGTAACCACGGCGATAGCGGCTGACCTGCGCGAGGAAGTCCGCCAGGCGCATGTCCCGGGTAACGATCAGCCCCTCGCTCCAGGCCATTGCGTCCATGTCCACGTGCTGCAGACGCTGCGCACCCTGTGCGTCCAGGCGCCAGTTCTGGCCGCTTTCGATCCACTGCAGCGGGCCGGTACCAGGCTGGTGGATCGCTACCCTGCCAGTGCCGACGCTGACGTGCGTACAGTCGCTGTCCTGGCGTACCACGAAGTGCCCGGCAAACCCTTCAAGCAAGGCATCGCGGCTTTGTACCAGCAGAGGGCGCTGCGCCGTGGTTGCCTGGCCGCAGGTAATCATCATTTCCCCCTGCTTCAGGCAAACCAGTCGCTGCTGTTCGTCGAAGGCCAGGTCCACGGCGCTGTCTGTATTGAGTTGCATCAGGGTGCCATCTGGCAGCGTGAAGCTGCGGCGTTCACCCATGCTCGTGGCGTAGTCGGCGGTCCAGTAGCTGAGCCCATCCAGGTCTCGGCCCAGCCATGCCGCTGCGCCGACCATGGCCGTGCCACCCAGCAGTTTCAGCGCCTGGCGACGGTGCAGCCGACGCTGGCTGGTTTCAAGGGTCTGCAAGGCCAAACCGGCACCGGGAATGCCGCGCAGGTCGAGATCCTGGTGCATCTGCATCACCCGTTGCCAGGCTTGCTCATGCTCTTGGCGGGCCGCGCGCCACTGCACGCATTGCTGTTGCAGGGCGGCATCATGCCCGTTCTCGCGCAGCCTCAACATCCAGTGAATGGCCTGCTTGACCGCTTGTGTTCCGGGTTGTGCAGCAGCCATGGCGTCAGCATTCATCCTGATAGCGCAGCACGTAGCAGTGGTAGAGCGCATCAGCGATGTAGCGCTCCACGGTACGCACGGAGATACCCATCTGGTCAGCGATGACCTGGTGCTTCAGCCCCTCGCACTGGGCGAGCAGGAAAGCCCGGCGCACTTTGGGTTTCAGGCCATCGAGCATGCGCGCGATGCGCTCCAGCAACTCCAGCAACAGTTCGCGGGTTTCAGCCGCAGGCGCCAATGCTTCTGGCAGATTGGACAAGGCCTCGAGGTACGCCTTGTGTAGCTCCTCGCGACGCCAATGATCGATCACCAGCCCGCGTGCAACTTTGCGCAGAAACGCACGTGGCGTGTTCAAGTGCAGTTGCTCACGGCGCTGTAACAGGCGAACGAAGGTGTCCTGGGCCAGGTCGGCAGCATCAGCGGCGTTGCCCAGCTGGCTGCGCAGCCAGGCATGCAGCCAGCCGTGGTGGTCACTGTAAAGCGTTTGCACGGAGTCGTCGCTGGGCATGTGCGAGGTATCAACAATGGACATTAATGATAATTAGTCTCATTGTTGGCGGTGGCGCCATAATTTGCAACCTGTGCGTTTTCCAGCGGCGCATTGGCGGACGCACACTAGTGTCGCGGTTGGCCATCCAGGTATTTGCGGATCACCCTTGCGCCGCTGTTCAGGTGTCGCTCCAGCACGGCAATGGCTTCTTCGACGTGCTTGTCACTGGCTGCGTTGACCAATGCGTTGTGATCATCCTGGGTGAGCTTGCCCAGCCCCATGGAGGAGAGGTGGAAGCGCAAAAAGCGTTCCTCCTCGTTGAGCTCGTCTTCGATCAGGCGTAGCAACTTCTTGTTTTTTGCCTTGCTGTACAAGGCCATGTGCAACAGACGGTTTAGCCGGCCGATTTCAGCGTGGCGGGTTTCATTCTCCAACTGCTGGATGTAGCCGCGTGCCTGGGCGATGTCGCTGGGCTCCAGCAACGGGATGGACTGGCGTAGCGCCTCGCTCTCAAGCAGTATGCGCAGCCCGTAGGTGTCTACCGCGTCCTCGCCGATCAAGGGCGCAACCACGGCGCCCTTGTGCATTTCCACTTTCAGCAGTGATTGCGCTTCCAGCTGGCGCAAGGCTTCGCGTACAGGCATGCGGCTCACCCCGAACAAGCTGGCCAGCTCTTGCTGGCGCACGGCGGTGCCAGGGGGCAAGCGACCGTCGAGAATGGCACTGCGCAGGCGTTCTTCGATCACGCCACGAGCCTGGTGCGGCAACAGTTGCTCGCTGGCCAACACATTGCTCAGTTTGAGTTTCTCGGCCACGTAAAGCCTGCCTTAACGATGACTAAAGTTGGATCCAATTACACTAGTAACTGCCTGTCAGGGTGTCAAACTCGGTCGATAGCGCCAGTAGCACCCCACAAGGCGCGGCTATGGTGGATGAAGTCGCCTGCCAAAGGAAGCAGCCTATAAAAGGATATAGTCATAAAGAGGGTGCAAGCTGACCAGCGGGTGGATGATTGCAGGGTGCCATTGTCTTTTGCCTTGGCAAGCCCCACCATCGCTGCTTTCGACTGGCCTGAACAGGGCTTCGCAGTGGCGATATCCTGGATGCTCAAACACCTTGTGCGACCTGCCTTCCTTGCCGTGCTGCTGGGCGGTCTGCTGCTGGGCGGCTTGCACGCGGATTGGGACTTTTCCCAGATCAGCCGCAAGTCCCAGGCTTTGTATGGCCCGCTGGGCGCGGGGCAGGGTCGTATCGACGCCTGGCAGCGCCTGATGGCAACGCAGGCCCAAGGCAGCGAGCTGGAACGGTTGCAGGTGGTGAACCGCTTTTTCAACCAGCAACTGCGTTATGTCGAGGACATCGACCTGTGGCAGGAGGTCGATTACTGGGCCACACCGGTGCAGGCACTCATCAAAGGGGCCGGTGACTGCGAGGACTACGCCATAGCCAAGTATTTCAGCTTGCGGCGCATGGGTATCGCCAGCGAAAAGCTGCGTATCACCTACGTCAAGGCGTTGCCGCAGAACCGAGCGCACATGGTCCTGACCTATTATTCAAGCCCACAGGCCCAGCCATTGGTCCTCGATAGCCTGATGGACGCCATCAAACCTGCCAGCCAACGAACCGACCTGTTGCCGGTCTATGCCTTCAATGGCGAGGGGTTGTGGCTGACGGGGGCCGCAGGCAACAAAAAGGTCGGTGATACCAAGCGGCTTTCCCGCTGGCAGGATTTGCTGAAGAAAATGCAGGCCGAAGGCTTCCCGGCCGAACCGGTCTATTGAAGGAGCACAGATGTCACTGTTCAAACAATTGCTGTTGGCCATTTGCCTGTTCCTGGTGGTCGCCTTCAGTGGCAGTTTCATGGTCAGCCTGGAAAGCTCACGCAGCCAGTATGTCAACCAGCTGCGCTCGCATGCCCAGGATGCGGCGACCGCGCTGGCGCTGTCGCTGACGCCGAACATCGACGACCCGGCGATGGTCGAGCTGATGATCAGCTCAATCTTCGACAGTGGTTACTACGCAAGCATCAAAGTTGTCGACTTGGGCTCAAATGCGGTACTGGTGGAGCGCCACGCCGAGCCGGACCCCGGCGGCGTGCCACAGTGGTTCGTGCGCTTGATCGGCCTTGAAGCCGCAGGTGGCGATGCCATCGTCAGCCGCGGCTGGCAGCAGGCCGCGCGCGTCGAAGTGGTCAGCCATCCGATGTTCGCCATCGCCAAACTTTGGCAGAGCGCTCTGGGCAGCTTGGGTTGGCTGCTGTTGTGTGGTGCCGCCAGTGCCGTGCTCGGTGCCTTGTTATTGCGCCGCCAGCTGCGCCCGCTGGACTATATGGTCGAGCAGTCCCATGCCATTGCCCGCCGCGAATTCCTGAGCCTGCCAGAGCTGCCGCGTACCCCGGAGCTGCGCCGGGTCGTGCAGGCCATGAACCAGATGGTTGAAAAGCTCAAGGCGCTGTTTACCGAACAGGCCGAGCGCAGTGAGCGGCTGCGGGCAGAGTCCTACCAGGACAGCCTCACCGGGCTGTCCAACCGCCGTTATTTCGAGATGCAGCTGAACACCCGGGTCAGTAATCTGGAAGAGGCCCGCGCCGGCTACTTGCTGCTCTTGCGGGTACAAGGCCTGGCCGGTTTGAACGCCCGCCTGGGCGGTCAGCGCACCGACCAGTTGCTACAGGCGGTGGGGGAGCAGTTGCGCCGTACCTGTGCCAGTTTCCCGGAAACCAAAGACCTGATTTCCCGCAGCCGCGGCGGCGAGTTCGCCGTATTGGCGCCGAGCATGGTGCATGAAGAGGCGGTACAGCTTGCCCAGGCGCTGGAAGCGACCCTGCTCAGCCTGCATGAAACCGGCGCCAGTGATGTTCACCCGGTGGCCTGCATCGGCCTTGCACCCTATAGCCCTGGTGACGCGCCACAGGCGCTGCTCAAGCTCGCCGACGAAGCCCTGGCCCGCGCCGAGAACCAGCCAACCCCTGGGTGGGTGTGCCTTGAACAAGGCGTTGCCGCCGTAGCAGCGGACAGCCAGCATGCGTGGCACGAGCGCCTGGACCAGGCTTTCAACAATGGCCGCTTCGAGTTGTTCTTCCAACCGGTGGTGGACACCGCCACAGCGCAACGGGTACTGCACCACAAGGTGATTTCGCGCTTGCAGGACGGGCAGGGCGAGGCCTTGCCCGCAGGGCGCTTCCTGCCTTGGCTGGAACGCTTTGGCTGGATGCCGCGGCTGGACGTACTGGTACTGGAGAACGTACTGGCCCACCTGCGCGGGCACGATCAGGTGGTGGCGCTCAACCTCTCCGCAGCCACCCTTGGCGACGCCAAGGCGCTGCAGCGGGTCTTCGAGCTGCTAGGCCAGAACGCAGCATTGGGCCCGCGCCTGGTGTTCGAAATCGGCGAAGAGCAACTGCCTGACCAGGCCGCCCTGGAACAGCTCACCCGACGGCTGCACGGGCTAGGCTTCGGCCTGGCGCTGCAGCGTTTCGGCGGGCGCTTCAGCATGATTGGCAACTTGGCCCATCTGGGCTTGGCCTACCTCAAGATCGACGGCAGCTACATCCGTAACATCGACCACGAGCAGCACAAGCGGCTGTTCATCGAAGCGATCCAGCGGGCCGCGCACAGCATTGATTTGCCATTGATCGCAGAACGGGTCGAGACCGAAGGGGAGCGAAAGGTACTGCAGGAGATGGGCGTAGGCGGAATACAGGGGCAGCTGGTTGGCGAGCCTGCGCCCTGGCGCTGATCGCATCAGGGAGGGAGCAGCCTGGTGTTGTGAAAGGGCCGCAGTGCGGCCCCTGTCGCGACGCAAGGCCGCTCTTGCTGTTAGCCCTCACAGCCCTTGATCAGCGCTCGCGCAGTGCTTCCGAACGTGCCTTCATGATCGGCTTGAGCAGGTAGCTCATGATGGTCTTCTTGCCGGTCATGATATCCACCGTTGCCACCATGCCTGGGATGATCAGCAGGGGCTTCTCATCGGTGCCCAGGTGGCTGCGATCAGTGCGCAGCTTGATCAGGTAGTACGTGGTCTTCTTGTCTTCATCTGTGATGGTGTCGGCACCGATCTGCTCCAGCTTGGCCTTGAGCCCGCCATAGATGGTGTAGTCATAGGCTGTGAATTTGACTGTGGCTTCCTGGCCAGGGTGCAGGAATGCGATGTCCTTGGGCAGGATCTTCGCCTCGATCACCAGCGTGTCGTCCAGCGGTACCACTTCGATGATGTCGCTACCTGGCTGGATAACCCCGCCAATGGTGTTCACCAGCAGCTGCTTGACGATACCTCGCACGGGCGAGGTCACCAGCGTGCGGTTTACCCGGTCGTCCAGCGCTTTGCTGGTTGCGGTGGCCTTGTTCAGCTCGGTGCGCGCTTCGTTCAACTGGGTCAGCGCTTCACTGCGGAACTTGCCGCGGGTCTCTTCGATCTTGCTCTGCACCTCGCGGATGGCCGCCTCTGCGCGAGGAATGGCCAGTGCCGTGGAGTCCAGCTGACCACGGTTTTCCACTTCGGCACGGCGCAGGCGCAGCACCTCGACCTGGGAAATCGCGCCGGTGGCCACCAGCGGTTCAGACATGCTGATTTCCTTTCGCAGCAACTCCAGGCTGTTGGCGTACTGGGCGCGCTTGGAGCTGTATTCGCGCAGTTCCTGCTGGCGCTGGACCAACTGCTGCTGCAAGCCGCCAATCTCGTCCTGCAGCTGCTGGCGCCGGCTCTGGTACAGCGACTCTTCGCTGGCAGCCTGGCTGGGTGCCGCCTTGCGCAAGGCTTCGTCGATTTTCAGTGGGCTGTCCTGCACCTCTGCACTCAGGCGCTCGACACGCAGGGCCATGGCCAGTCGGTCGGCCTCGGTTTCACCCACGTTGGAGGCGAAGCGGGTTTCATCCAGACGCAATAGCGGCTGGCCCACTTCGACAATCTGCCCTTCCTTGGCGAAGATCTCGGCGACGATGCCACCCTCCAGGTTCTGGATTTTCTGCACCTTGGACGACGGAATGGCCTTGCCTTCACCCCGGGTGACCTCGTCAATGGGGGCCACGCTGGCCCACACGATCAGGAACACGAAAAACAGGATGACGCCCCAGATAGTCAGCCGCACCACCCGTGGGGCATCCTCGATCAGGGCCTTGTTGACCTCTGGCAGCGGTTGGCCGCCCAGTGACTCGGAGCCTTTGAAATAGCGCCGCAAGCTATCCTTGAACTGCCCGATATCCAGCTTATGCAACACTGATCTGCCCCTTCTTCAGCGCGTCCATGACCGCGGCTTTCGGGCCGTCGGCGACAATCTGCCCGCGATCGATCACGATCAAGCGGTCTACCAGCGACAGCAGCGAGGCACGGTGGGTGACGAGCAGTACTGTCTTGCCTTCCACCACCGCCTGCAAACGTTGCTTGAGGCGCTCTTCACCGGTGTTGTCCATGGCACTGGTGGGTTCGTCCAGCAGCAGGATCTGCGGGTTGAGCAGCAGCGCACGGCCCAGGGCAACGTTCTGCCGCTGACCGCCGGACAGGTTCTGCCCGCGTTCGCCTACCTGCAGCTCATAGCCGTCCGGGTGCAGCCGGGCGAATTCATGTACGCCAGCCAGTTCAGCGGCCTGCAGGATCAGTTCGTCCTCGATGTAACGCGCACCGCTGACCAGGTTGTCACGCAGGGTGCCCGCCAGCAGTTGGATATCCTGCGGGACGTAGCCGATGTTATGGCGCAATTCGCTGACGTCGATCTGGCGGATGTCCACACCGTCCACCAGCAGCGACCCGCCGTCGGCCTCGTACAGGCCGACGATGAGCTTGGCCAGTGAACTCTTGCCCGAACCACTGCGGCCGATGATGCCGACCTTTTCGCCGGGGCGTATGGTCAGGTTGATGTTCTTCAGCGCCATGTTCTGCTGGTTCGGGTAGGTGAAGTCGACCCCACGAAACTCCACGCTGCCCTGCAGTACCTTGCGGCTCAGTGGGCGCTCTTCGAAATTGCGCTCTTGCGGCAGCTCCATCATGTGGTCCGTGGAGACCATGGTCACCTTGGCTTGCTGGTATCGCGCGAGCAGGCCGTTGAGCTGGCCCAGCGGGCCCAGGGCACGGCCGCTGAGCATGTAGCACGCTACCAGGCCACCCATGCTGAGGTTGCCGTCGATGATCAGGTACACGCCGACGCAGATCATTGCCACGCCTGCCAACTGCTGTATCAGCAGGGTGATGTTCATCGCCAGGCTCGACAGCACCTTCACACGCAGCTCCAGACGGCTGAGGGTGCCAAGGGTCTGCTCCCACATGTATTGGCGTTCGCTTTCGGCATTGTTGACCTTGACCGCATCCAGGCCGGCCAATGTCTCGATCAGGCTGGACTGGCGCTCAGAGGCTAGCGCCATGGTTCGCTCCATGGTTGCCATCAACGGCCGCTGCAGGGCATAGCCGATACCCAGGGCCAGGGGGAAGGCGATGATCGGAATCCATACGAGGTGCCCGCCAATGATGGCGATCACGATCAGGATCAGGATCGTGAAGGGCAGGTCGATCAGGCTGGTCAGGGTCAGCGAGGCAAGGAAGTCGCGTAGGCCCTGGAACTCGTGAATGTTCTGGGCAAAGCTGCCGACCCTCGCCGGCCGGTATTTCATCGACATGCCGACAATACGTTCAAACAGCGTTGCCGAGATGATCAGGTCGGTTTTCTTGCCGGCCAGGTCCAGGCACAGGCCGCGCAGGCCTTTGAGAATCAAGTCGAAGATATAGGCGCCGGCGATACCGATGGCCAATACCCAGAGCGTCGAAGTGGCTTGGTTGGGTACCACCCTGTCATACACGTTCATCACGAACAGCGGGGCGGCAAGGGCAATCAGGTTGATCACCAGGCTGGCGGCGATGGCATCGATGTACAGCCACTTGCTGCGCAACAGCGTGTCGCGGAACCACGACTTCGCCCGCGGGATCAGGTTGCCGTGGTTGACGTCGAACTTGTGCTGCGGCTGTGCGAAGAACACACGGCCGCTGTAGTCGCCTAGCAGGGCTTCGCGGCTGACGTGCACCTCGCCGCCGTCGCTTTCGCTAAGCAACAGGCGGGCGGTATCTTCGTTCTCCCAGCCCAGCAGAACGGCGCTGCGGCCCTCCTTGAGCAGCAGCATGGCCGGCATGGCTATAGTCGGGATCTGCTCAAGTTTGCGCTGCAGCAGACGCCCTTGCAGGCCGGCGCGGGCGGCGGCGCGGGGCAGCAGCTCGGGGCTCAGGCGCTGGGCGGGCAGCGGCAGGCCTGTGGTCAGCATGACCCGGCTGGCGGGTTTCTGGTGCAGGACACACAGGCTCAGCAGACTATCCAGCAACGGATCGTCATGCTGACTGCGTGGATCGTGGCTGAGTTGGACTCGACTGACTTCGGATTCCACGCGGCGCTCTCTTCATCCTTGTGGTGGGTGGGATAGGTGGGCTGCCGTTCAAGCTCGGCCGGCTCACCTTGGCATTCTAGGGTGCTGCCAGGCAGTACTGATGGCGGTGTGATACCGCAGGGCTCGGGCAGATGGCCATGGTCGCCTTGAATCGTTACTGAGTAAACAGTTCTGCGTGCTTCATTTCGACCAGAGGGTGCCGTGCAGTGAATGTTTCATATTCTGACTTGGCCCGTCGTGGTTTTGACGCCTGAATTCAGCATAGCTTGCCCTTTTTTCATGGCATGTGGTCTTGGAAAACCAGTGTAGACATGGTCAGTAAGCAGGCGCTGTTTTATTGGCGTTTTCTCGTCGGTTGTTAGTCAAAATTCATCTATAAAAAGCAGCCTGCCAAAGCATCCGCGATCAATAATCGCAGTTGGGTTTCAATCCCTCCTGGCGCAGCACTTCGCACCGATCGTTATCTCTTTGATTTGCACCAAGGAATGGCCCCTGACGGCGTGGCGCCAGCAGGTTGCGTGGTTGTCTGGCGACTCGGTTTTGCGAGGTTAGCGGTGTAGTTCGGCAAGGTTTATGCTTGCAAAGCGATAGCGTTGTCGAGTGATTGCAGGCGATCAGAATAATGGCGCCAGGTTGCTGCCTATCCAGTGGAAACCGGCCGTTGTGGCGCGGAAATAGTTAACCGTACTGCGCGCGAAACACCGGTTCGCTGACATACGACATTTGTCCTGCGGATAGGCTTGGCTAAGGTACGAATATCAATGTGACATTACATTGCCGATTGTTTAGGATGGCCTGTATAAGGTCAATAGTTTGGCAGTTAAGTAATTCCAAACAGTTATAGACGGAATATTGACGTCAAAAAACGTCAAAGATCATCGACATAGTTCCGCCTGAAGTGGCCTGCAAGTGCCGCTCTGGCACGGAAGTACCCACCGGGTCACACGGAGAGTCCAATGAGCAGCGTTGTAGCCATCGTCAAAAGTATTGTCGGCCAGGTTATCGCGGTATCCCCAGAGGGCATCCGGCGTGTACTCATTGAAGGTGACCGTCTGTTGGCCGGTGAGGAAGTGCTCACTGGCCCTGGTGGCGCAGTTACCCTGGAACTGGCTGATGGCCGCCTGCTCGACCTTGGCCGTGACAGCCAGTGGAGCGCCGATACACCCGACAGCAGCACCGACCTTGCCCAGGCCACTGCCCAGGCAGCGCCTTCGGTAGAAGAGCTGCAGCAGGCGATTGCTGCGGGTGTCGACCCGACTACCGAGCTTGAAGCTACCGCTGCTGGTCCGTCGGCAGCGGGTGGTGGTGGCGCGGCGGGCGGCGGCCATAGCTTCGTAATGCTGGAAGAGACTGCGGGCCGGGTTGATCCGACCGTCGGTTTCCCAACCGAGGGTTTAAGCTCTGCAGCCGCGCTCAACAGCGTGCAGGTCGGTCAGCTGGGCACCAACAACAATCTGGTGACCCCACCGACCACCGACGCCAACGTTGCTACCGACCTTGTCCTCGGCGCCACCCCTTCCATCAGTGAAGCGGGTGGCGTCATCGTCTATACCGCCACCGTGGGTCAGGCGCCAACTACCGACCTGGTGATTACCCTGTCCAATGGTGCCGTGATCACCATACCGGCGGGGCAGACAAGCGGCAGTGTCAATGTCCAGGTACCGGCAAACGATACGCCTTACATTGATGGCGGGCAGATCTCGACGACCGTCACCGGGAGTACTGGCGGTGGCGGCCTGACCGTCACATTGCCGCAAACGCCGGCGGTCACCCAGGTGACTGATACCATCGACACCACCACCGCAACGCTTACGGCTTCGCCGAGTGTGACCGAGGGCGGCGTGATCACCTATACCGTGACCCTGAGCAATCCTGCTCAGACCCCGGTAACC
>NZ_DKJF01000060.1:119191-128148 GCF_002454615.1 Pseudomonas sp. UBA6699 | reverse complement strand
ATATCTTGTGACAAACACCTGTCAGCCCTAAGGCGATCCCTGTGGGGGCTGGCTTGCCTGCGATGAGGCAGGGGAGGCCAGTAGCGATATCAGCCTGTAATCGGCGCCTGTAAATGCCGGCTCGGGTAATGCTGCTCATACACCTTGCACACCCGCAGCACCTGATCATCGGCAAAGCGCCCGGCCACGACCTGAAGCCCCACCGGCAAGCCTTCGCGGGTGAACCCGCAAGGCACTGATGCTGCGGGTTGTTGGGTCAGGTTGAAGGGGTAGCTGAACGGCGTCCATTCCATCCATTGCGCCATCCCCGACCCAGGCGGCACGTTGTGCCCGGCCTCGAACGCCACCAGCGGCAGCATCGGCGAAACCAGCACGTCATAGCGCTGGTGGAAGGCGTTCATCTTCGCAATCAACTCCGCCCGCGCCTCCAGTGCTTGGGTGTACTGGCTCAGGCTGATGCGAGCCCCCTGTTCGGCAATCCAGCGCAGCCCAGGGTCAAGCAGCGCTCGCTGCTCATCGCTCAACGCATTGGCCAGCCGCGCTGCACCGGCAAACCACAGGGTATTGAACGTTTCCAGCGGGTCGCTGAAGCCGGGGTCCACTTCTTCGACCTGCGCTCCCAGCCGAGCCAGGCGCTGTACCGCTTGCGCCACCAGCGCCTCGATCTGCGGGTCGACCTGCACGTGACCAAAATTGGCACTATAGGCGATGCGCAGACCATTCAGGTCTTGCTGCTGGCCCAGCCACGGAGCCTGTCGTGGCGCACCAGCCAACCCGTCACGTGGATCGGGGCGGGCGACACAGTCGAGCATCAGCACCGCGTCGTCCACCGTGCGCGTCATCGGCCCTAGGTGCGACAGTACGGTCATGGCACTGGCCGGCCATTGCGGCACATAGCCAAACGTGGGCTTGATGCCGAAGGTGCCGGTAAAGGCGCAGGGTATGCGGATAGAGCCCCCGGCATCGCTGCCCTGGTGCAGTACGCCCAGGTTCAATGCGGCAGCGGCGGCGGCACCACCCGACGAGCCACCGGCAGTCAGCCGTGTGTTCCAGGGGTTACGGGTGATGCCGTACAGCGGGTTGTCGGTTACGCCCTTCCAGCCGAACTCGGGGGTAGTGGTCTTGCCCACCAGGACTGCACCGGCCTCACGCATGAAAGCGCTGAACGGGGCATCGACCTCCCATGGCCCGGCCGCGGACGTGGTGCGGGACCCTTTGCGGGTGGGCATGCCACGGGTCAGGGTCAGGTCCTTGATCGAGGCGGGTAGGCCATCGAGCCGGCCGCAAGGCTCGCCCCGTTGCCAGCGTTGTTCGCTGGCCCGGGCAGCGGCACGGGCGCCTTCGCCGTCGACGTGGCAATAGGCGTTGACCGCCGGGTTGTGCTGGTCGATGCGCGCCAGCACATCGTCGACCACCTCCACAGGCGACAACTGGCGGCGCTGGTACAGTTCGAGCAGTTCGGCAGCGGTGAACTCGCCAATCGCGGTTTTCTGAGGCATTTCAGCGGGCTCCTGGGTTGGCGGCCTGGAACATGGCGCGCAGCAATACGTCGCAACCATCTGCCAGGTCCTGCGGCGCGGCATTTTCGATTTCGTTGTGGCTGATGCCGCCTTCGCACGGTACGAATATCATCCCGGCCGGGCCCAGCTCGGCGAGGAAAATCGCATCGTGGCCGGCACCACTGACAATATCCATGTGGCTCAGGCCCAGCGCACGTGCCCCTTGGCGCACGGCATCCACGCACTGCTCGGCGAAGTACAACGGCGGGAAGTCGGCCGTCGGGGTGAGCTGCCAGGCAAGGCCGTGTGCCGTTGCGCTGGTTTCGATGGCCGTGCGCACTTCACTGACCATGGCAGCGAGGTGCTCTGGGTCGAGGTGGCGCAGGTCGATGGTCATGTGCACCTGGCCGGGGATGACGTTGCGCGAGCCCGGGTGCAGGGTCAGGCAGCCTACCGTGCCGCAGGCATGCGGCTGGTGGGCGTGGGCAACACGGTTGACCGCAGCCACGACCTCGGCGGCACCGACCAGCGCATCCTTGCGCAAGTGCATGGGGGTGGGGCCTGCATGTGCTTCTACACCGGTCAGCACCAGGTCGAACCATTTCTGCCCCAGGCAGCCCTGGACCACGCCGATGGTCGTGCGCTGGTCTTCCAGTATCGGGCCTTGCTCGATGTGCGCTTCGAAGTAGGCACCCACGGCATGCCCGGTAGGTACGCGCGGGCCGGCATAGCCGATGCGCTGCAGCTCGGCCCCCACCGACAGGCCCTGGTCATCGACCTTGTCCAGGGTCTGCTGCAGGTCGAACTTACCGGCGAATACCCCGGAACCCATCATGCACGGTGGAAAGCGCGAGCCTTCTTCATTGGTCCACACCACCACCTCCAGCGGCGCTTCGGTGGTCAGCTTCAAGTCGTTGAGGGTACGCATGACTTCGAGGCCGGCCATGACCCCGTAGCAGCCATCGAACTTGCCACCGGTGGGCTGGGTGTCGATGTGGCTGCCGGTCATGACAGGCGGCAGGGCCGGGTTGCGGCCGGGGCGGCGGGCAAAAATGTTGCCGATGGCGTCGACGCTGACGGTGCAGCCGGCTTCTTCGCACCAGCGTACGAACAGGTCGCGGGCCTGGCGGTCGAGGTCGGTCAGGGCCAGGCGGCACACACCGCCCTTGGCGGTGGCGCCCAGTTGGGCCAGGTCCATCAGCGATTGCCAGAGGCGTTCGCGGCTGACCAGTGGGCCTTGGGCAAGCAGGTGCTGCGGGGGATCGATGCGGGTGTTCATGGTTCATCTCTCCTGAAAGTATTGGGTTGCTGGTACCGGCCTCTTCGCGGGCTTGCCCCCTCCCACAGGTCCTGCGTAGTCCTTAGAAGAGGCCGGTACAGAAAAGCAGGTCTGGGTCAGGCACTCAGGGCCAGATAACGGTTCTTGATACTCGGGTCCTCACGGAACTGCGCTGCGCTGCCCTGGTAGGCAACCCGACCCTGCTCCAGCACGTAGTGGCGGTCTGCAAGGGCATCGCAGACCATCAGGTTCTGCTCCACCAGCAGGATCGACAGCCCTTCGTCCTTGATGCGCCGCAGAATCTTCACCAGCTCGTCGACAATCACCGGCGCCAGACCTTCAGTCGGTTCATCGAGGATCAGCAGCTTGGGCCCGTTGAGCAGGGCGCGGGCGATGGCCAGCATCTGCTGCTCGCCACCGGACAGCGCGAAGCCACCGTTACGGCGCCGCTCCTTAAGCCGCGGAAACATGCTGTACACGTCCTCCAGCTGCCAGCGGCTGGTCGTGCGCACGGCGATCTTCAGGTTCTCCTCGACACTGAGCTGGCGGAAAATGCCGCGGTGCTCTGGCACCAGGGCAATGCCCAGCCGGGCAATGTCGAAGATTTCACGGCCGACCAACTGTTGGCCGTTGAAGCTGATCTGCCCCTGCCGAGGGCGAACGATGCCAAGAATGCTGCGCAAGGTGGTGGTCTTGCCGGCACCGTTGCGCCCAAGCAGTGTGACCAGTTCGCCAGCCTCGACCTTGAGCGAGACGCCTTCGAGCACATGGCTCTTGTCGTAGTAGGAATGGATCGAATCGACGTTGAGCATCAGGCGGCCTCACCAAGGTAGGCAGTGCGCACGCGTTCGTCGTTGCGCACCTGTTCAGGGGTACCCTCGACCAGGATCTGGCCGTGGCTCATTACCGTGATGCGCTGGCTGATCGACATGACGATGCTCATGTTGTGCTCGATCAACAGTACGGTATGGTCATGGCCCAGGTCGCTGATCAGGTCGGTCATGACCGGGATGTCATCAATGCCCATGCCCGAAGTGGGTTCGTCGAGCATCAGCAGGGTAGGCTTGGCGCAGATGGACATGCCCACTTCCAGCACCCGTTGCTGGCCGTGCGAAAGCTCGCCGGCGAGGGTGTTGGCGCGGCCAGTCAGCTGCAGGCGCTCCAGTACCTGGTCGGCGGTGTCCCAGTGGCTGCGCTTGTGCTCGACGCTACGCCAGAAGTTCAGCGCGCCCAGGCCATCGCGGCCCTGGGCCGCCAGGCGCAGGTTCTCGCGTACCGACAGGTTCTGGAACAGGCTGGTGAGCTGAAACGAACGCGCCATGCCCAGTGCCACACGGCCGTGGGACGGCTTGCGGACGATGTCCTGGCCATTGAACAGGATCTTGCCGGCGGTGGCCTGGCGCTCACCGGTCAGGCAGTGGAACAGGCTGGTCTTGCCGGCGCCGTTGGGCCCGATAACGGTGTGAATAGTGCCGGCGCGCACGTTGAGGTCCACGCCCGCGACCGCCTTGAACGGCCCGTATGCCAGTTCCAGCTGGCAGGTTTGCAGGAGGTAGTCGCTCATCACAAGGTCTCCTTGGTCTTGGCCTGGGGTTTGTCGTGGGAGGCACGGCTAGCCAGCAGGCGCTTGGCCAGTTCGGCCAGGCCGCCCCACAGGCCACCGCGCATGAACACCACGACCAGGATCAGGATCACCCCAAGCAGCATCAGCCAGCGTGGCCACAGTTCGGACAGCACATCGCCCAACAGCACGATGGCACCGGCCCCCAGCAGCGAGCCGAACAGCGAGCCGGTACCGCCGACAATGGTCATGATCAAAATGTTCTCGCTCATCATCAGGTCGATGTTCGACAGCGGCGCAAAATGCAGCAGCATGGCGTACAGCGCCCCGGCAATCCCGGTGATGGCGCCCGACAGCATGAACACCAGGATCTTGAAATGGCGGGTGTCATAGCCGATGGCAGCAGCGCGGGTCTCGTTCTCGCGGATGGCCAGCAGGGTGCTCCCGAACGGCGAGCGAATGACCCGCAGGGCGCCGGCGAAGATCAGCAGGAACAGCACGGCGACAAACACATAGAAGTGCCGCGGGTCGGCCAGGTCGACCAGCACATGGCCGGCGATCTCGATGTTCGGCCGTGGTACTTCGAGCAGGCCGTTGTCGCCGCCGGTCCAGCCACTGAGGGTATAGGCCAGGAAGTAGGCCATCTGGCTGAAGGCCAAGGTCAGCATGACGAAGTAGATGCCCGTGCGGCGTATGGCCAGGGCGCCCACCAGCAGCGCGAGGAAGGCGCCGAATACAGCGGCGCCAAGCAGCGCAGCGAACATGCCCCACTGCAGGTGGATCATCAGCAATGCCGCACCATAGGCGCCCACACCAAAGAAGATGCCTTGGCCGAACGACAGCAGGCCGGTGTAGCCCAGCAACAGGTTGCAGGCCAGCGCGGCCAGGGCAAAGATCAGGATTTCAGTGGCCAGGGTGGCCGATGGCAGCAGCAACGGCAGCGCCACCAGGCTGGCGACTACCAGCAACAGCAGTGCCGGGGCACGGCCCCTGGCGACTGGCAAAGGGTTTTTTTCACTCATCTCAGGCTCTCCCGAACAGGCCATACGGACGCACCAGGATCACCGCCGCCATGGCGCCGTAGATCATCAGGCTGGCGCCTTGTGGCCACAGGCTGGTCATCATGCTTTGCACCACACCCACCAACAGGCCGCCGACCAGCGCACCGCCAAACGAGCCCATGCCGCCGATCACCACCACCACGAAGGCGATGCCGAGGATTTCCGGGCCGACGAAGGGCTGGGCACCGCGCAGCGGCGCGAACAGCACACCGGCCACGCCGGCCAGGCCTACGCCCAGGGCGAATGTCAGGGAGAACAGGCGGAAGATATTGGTACCCAGCAGCGACACGGTTTCGGTGCTCTCGCTGCCGGCCCGCACCAGGGCGCCGAAGCGGGTGCGCTCCAGTAGCAGCCACAGGCCAACGCCGATCAGTGCGGCAAAACCGATCAGGAACAGGCGGTAGTACGGGTAGATGAAGTCACCCAGGATCAACACCCCGCGCAGCTCGGGCGGCACGGCGATGTTCTTGCCCACGGGGCCCCAGATCAGCACCGAGGCTTCCTGGATGATCAGGGCGATGCCAAGGGTGACGAGGATCTGGAAGGTGTGTGGCAGGTGATAGATGCGTTTGATCAGCAGGCGCTCGACCGCCCAGGCCAGGGCGGCCACCACCAGAGGGGCGATCAGCAGCGCCAGCCAGAAGCTGCCGGTGATGGCCACGGCGGTGTAGCACAGGTAGGCGCCAAGCAGAAAGAACGCACCATGGGCGAAGTTGACGAAGTTGAGCAAGCCGAAAATGATCGTCAGGCCTACGGCGATGAGGAAGTAGATCATCCCCAGGCCCAGGCCGTTGAGCAGTTGGAACAGGTACAAATCGAGCATGAGCGTGCCCTCGACAGCGCGCGGCGCGGCTGCCTGTACGAGTGTGAGTGACTAACGCCGCGGCTTCAGGCCAAGGCGCAACCGGTGTGGTCGGGCTCGACGAACGAGCGGCCCGAGCTGATGATTTCGGCCAGGTCGTCTTCGTCGCGCATCTGCCCTTGGGGCTTGCCGCGCAGCAGGTAGTAATCCTTGAGCACCTGGTGGTCGCCCGGGCGGATCAGCTCGTCGCCGGTCGGCCCCTGGAAACGCATGCCCTGCAGTGCTGCAGAGACGGCGGCCCCGTCCAGGCTGCCGGCCTTGACGATGGCTTCGAGCATGACCTTGGTGCCGATGTAGTCGGCGGCCAGCGGGTAGTTGGGGTTGATGCCGTAGGCCTTGCGGGTGGCGGCAACCAGTTGCTGGTTCAGCGGCGTATCCACCTGGTGCCAGTACTGCGCGCCCAGGTACACGCCTTCGAGCACGTCGCTGCCCAGTTCCTGGAACTGGTCGAGGCCGGCTGACCACACCATCAGCACTTTCATGCGGTCCTTGATGCCGAAGTTGACCGCCTGGCGCAGCGCGTTGGAGGCCTGGCTGCCGAAGTTGAGCAGCACCAGCACGTCGGGTTTGGCCGCGATGGCATTGGTGAGGTAGCCCGAGAATTCCTGCTCTTGCAGCGAGTGATAGCTGTTGCCGATATGTTCCACGCCCTGCTCGGCGAAGACTTTGCGGGCGTTGTCCAGCAGCGCGTCGCCGAACACGTATTGCGGGGTGATGGTGTACCAGCGCTTGGCCTGCGGAAGTTGGCGAATCATCGGCACCAGGGTTTCGCGGATGGCGCCGTAGGTCGGCACCGACCAGCGGAAGGTCGAGGCGTTGCAGTCCTTGCCGGTGATTTCGTCGGCGCCCACCGGGGTCATGAACACGCCACCGGCCTTGTGTATTTCCTTGGAAACCGCCAGCGCCGAAGACGACAGGGTGCAGCCCTGGAAGAAGCGGGCGCCATCCTGGCCAATGGCTTCCTGTACCTTGCGCACGGCCTTACCGGCGTTGCCTTCGGTGTCGATGACTTTGTACTTCAGCGGGCGCCCCAGCAACTGCGGGTATTCGGCGATGGCCAGGCGCGAGCCCATGTCGGCGTACTTGCCGTAGCTGGCGAAGGCACCCGACATGGACTTGAGCCCATAGAAGGTCAACGGTTGATCGGCGAATGCCCGGTGTGCTCCCAAGGGGAGGCTACCGAAGGCACCCAGGGCAAGGCCTGCCTTGAGCAGGGTACGTCTTTGCATGGGTAACTCCTTGGTTGTGGTTATTAGGCAGGAGTGGCAATGACAAAGCGGGTACGGCCGGGCCTGTGAGCAGGCCTCTTTCCAGGCGGATCAGTGGTGGTGGTTGAACTCCAGCAGGAAGTGGCGGGCGACCTCGCCCTCCAGTGCGGTCATGTGGTGTTCGGCGTCGCACATGTGCTCGTGCATCAGCCGGCGTACGCTGGGCTCGTCACTGGCGCGCAGGGCGCTCAGCAGTTGTTTGTGGTAGTCGATGTTGGCTGCGGCGAACTGCTGGCGCTTGGGCAGGTAGGCTTTTTTCAGCACCACCAGGTCGCGCAGCAAGTCGTTGAGGAACACTGCCATGAAGCGCAGCAACGGGTTGGGGCAGCGGTGGGCCAGCAGGGTGTGGAACTCCAGCTCCGCCAGGCGCTGTTCGCGCTGGCCCTCTTCGCTGTCTTCCGGCGCACTGCAGAAGTCGATGTTGGCCTCAAGCGCGGCATAGTCCGCTTCGCTCAGCTGGCCCATTACCGACACTGCCAACTCGACCTCGATGACTTTGCGCAGCTGGTAGACCTGCTCGCCGTCCAGGTGCTGAAAGTGCAGGTAGTTGCGCAGCGCTCGGCTGGCGGGCTCGGTGCCGACCTCGGCCAGGTAGGCACCACCGGCAGGGCCGGTGCGGGTGCTGACCAGGCCTTCGACCTCAAGAGCCTTGAGTGCCTCGCGGGCAGTGCCCTTGGAGCACTCGAAGTGTTCCATCAGCTCACGCTCGGTGGGCAGGCGGTCGCCGGGGTGCAGCGCTTCGGTGACGATCGAGCGCTTGACCGACTCGACGATCACATCCGACAGCTTCTGGCGCTTGCGTTTGGGTTTGAGCATTTCGCTATTTTTCATATTTATGCGGATAAATAGGATTTAGCGAATTTTGCCGGGGTGGGTCAATGCTGGGGGAGGGGGAGGGGTCGTATTTGGTGTGAAAGGGTCGGGGAGGGATATGTGAAGAGGTGTATGGACTGCAGACCCTGTGGGTGCGGGTAAAGCTGCTCCCACAGGGCTCTTTGTTCAGCCTTGGCGGCCAGGACCTTGCTGCAGGTGGGCCTGGCTGCAATACCACTCGTTGCCCTGCTGCAGCGCCCGATCATTGGGCAGGTGCACGCCGCAATGGGCGCAGCGCACCATCGTCAGTGGCGCATCGAGCTTGGCGTCGGGGCGCGACTGCTGGCTGATTTTTAATTTGCGCCACAGCCAGAACGCGGCGGCGATCAGGGCGATCCAGAAAAGTAGGCGAACCATGGTGTCCAGCTTGTTGATGGAAGAAGCCGACAGTCTAGGATGCAGCCGACAAAAAAGGGAGGCCCGAGGCCTAATGCCAGTCAGTTAAGCGTTACTGGGGCTGCTTTGCAGCCCTTCGCGGGCACGCCCGCTCCCACACGTTTGGCGCTGAACTCAAGAAATGCGCAATGCCCTGTGGGAGCGGGCGTGCCCGCGAA
>NZ_DKJF01000060.1:60580-119098 GCF_002454615.1 Pseudomonas sp. UBA6699 | reverse complement strand
GGGCGTGCCCGCGAAGGGTCGCAAAACGGCCCCAAATTACTTAACTGACGGGTATTGGCCCAAGGCCTCCCTTTCATTTACCGCGGTCGGTCAATCGAACAGACCAAAGGTCATGTAGCTGAACCAGGAGCGGTCTTTCTCGGCCTCTTTCGGGCCCTCGGGCACGATCGGGTCGCCGTTTTCATCCTTGGGCAGCAGCTCTTGCGGCATCTCGTCGCGCGCGTCCTGGAACTGCTTGACCACGTCCTGGTTGGCGCGGGTTTCACCCGGCGGCAGCGGCGTGTCGGTCTCGATCAGGCCCAGGGTGGCCTTGGACAGCCAGCCGCGGCCGTCAGACTCGGTCTGCTTGGGCTGGAACTCGCCATCGACCAGGCTTGGGTGGTCTGGGTAGTTGAGCTTGAGGGTTTCCAGGCTGGTGGCGGCCAGTTCGTCCAGGTGCATCTTTTGGTACGACTCGACCATTACCGCCAGGCCGTCGCCGACCGAGGGGGTTTCCTGGAAGTTCTCGACCACGTAGCGGCCACGGTTGGCGGCAGCTACGTAAGCCTGGCGGCTCAGGTAGTAGTCGGCCACGTGGATTTCGTACGACGCCAGCAGGTTGCGCAGGTAGATCATGCGCTTCTTGGCATCGGGCGCGTAGCGGCTGTTGGGGAAGCGGCTGGTCAGCTGGGCGAACTCGTTGTACGAGTCGCGGGCAGCACCCGGGTCACGCTTGGTCATGTCCAGCGGCAGGAAGCGCGCCAGCAGGCCACGGTCCTGGTCGAACGAGGTCAGGCCCTTGAGGTAGTAGGCGTAGTCCACGTTCGGGTGCTGCGGGTGCAGGCGAATGAAGCGCTCGGCAGCCGACTTGGCCGCTTCGGGCTCGGCGTTCTTGTAGTTGGCGTAGATCAGCTCGAGCTGCGCCTGGTCGGCATAACGGCCGAACGGGTAGCGCGACTCCAGGGCCTTGAGCTTGTTCACGGCGCTGGTGTAGCTGGAGTTGTCCAGATCAGCCTGGGCCTGCTGGTACAGCTCGGCCTCGCTGAGGTTCTCGTCGATGACTTCCTTATTCGAGGAACAGGCCGCGGTGAGCCCAAGGATGGCGATCAGCAGCAGGTGTTTCACTTGCATGGCGGCTTGCGTCCCTTTGACGGCCGCTGTTTTGGGCGGTGCCGTCCTGTTATGATGAGCGCCCCGGCCAACCCCGGGACAAAAGAAGCCGTATTTAACCACAAGCTCGCAGCCGAAACCAAAGGCTGTGCGCCCGCCGAATCGAGCATGTCCGAGATCATTCAACTTAGCGCAGAGGTCCCGTCCGAATTGGGCGGCCAACGCCTCGACCAGGTCGCCGCCCAATTGTTCGCCGAGTACTCGCGTTCGCGGCTAACTTCGTGGATCAAAGAGGGCCGCCTGACGGTCGATGGTGCCGTCGTGCGCCCTCGCGACCTCGTTCACGGTGGCTCCCAGCTTGCCCTGCAGGCCGAACAGGAAGCCCAGGGTGAGTGGGTAGCAGAAGATATCGAACTGGATATCGTCTACGAAGACGACCACATCATGGTCATCAACAAGCCTGCCGGGCTGGTCGTGCACCCGGCTGCCGGGCACGCCAGCGGCACCCTGCTCAATGCGCTGCTGCACCACGTGCCAGACATCGTCAACGTACCGCGTGCGGGTATCGTTCACCGCCTGGACAAGGACACCACCGGGCTGATGGTGGTGGCCAAGACCCTGCAGGCGCAGACCAAGCTGGTCGAGCAGATGCAGGCGCGCAAGGTCAGCCGCATTTATGAGTGCATCGTCATCGGCGTGGTCACCGCCGGTGGCAAGATCGACGCCCCGATCGGTCGCCACGGCGGCATGCGCCAGCGCATGGCGGTCACCGACGGCGGCAAGCCAGCCGTCAGCCACTACCGGGTGCTCAAGCGCTTCCGCTCGCACACCCATGTACGGGTCAAGCTGGAAACCGGCCGCACCCACCAGATCCGCGTACACATGGCCCATGTGGGCTTTCCGCTGGTCGGCGACCAGACCTACGGTGGCCGCTTCCGCATTCCGCCGGCTGCCAGCCCAACCATGGTCGAGGCAGTGAAAAGCTTCCCGCGCCAGGCGCTGCACGCGCGGTTCCTTGCCCTGGCCCACCCGATCACCGGTGAAGTCATGAAGTGGGAGTCGCCACTGCCCGACGACTTCGTCTGGTTGCTGTCGCTGCTCAACCAGGACCGTGAGAGCTTCATCGGATGAGTGACCTGGCGCAGACGCTGCTGTTTCCCGACTGGCCAGCCCCGGCCTCGGTACGCGCCTGTGTCACCACCCGTCAGGGCGGTGTGAGCCTGCCGCCCTACGCCACGTTCAACCTGGGTGACCATGTGGGGGATGACCCTGCCGCGGTTGCCGAAAACCGTCGCCGCCTGCGCGAGCAATTCGCCATCCAGCCAGCCTGGCTCAAGCAGGTGCATGGGCTGGAGGTGGCGGATGCCAACCCGGCCCTGGTAGCCGAGGCCGATGCCAGCTGCACCAGCCAGCCCGGCATTGCCTGCACCGTGATGACGGCCGACTGCCTGCCTGTACTGTTCTGTGACCGTGCGGGCACCCGCGTGGCGGCGGCGCATGCGGGCTGGCGCGGGCTGGCGGGTGGCGTGCTGGAAGCCACCCTCGACCGCCTGGCGCTGGCGCCCCAGGAGGTGCTGGTGTGGCTGGGGCCGGCGATCGGGCCCAAGGCTTTCGAAGTGGGGCTGGAAGTGCGCGATGCCTTTACTGCCGTGCACCCTGAAGCCGCCCGGGCTTTTGTCGAGGGCGAGCGGCCAGGCAAGCTGATGGCAGACATCTACGAATTGGCGCGCATTCGCCTGGCGGCCCGTGGGGTATCGGCTGTTTATGGCGGTGGCTGGTGCACGGTCAGTGACGAGCGGTTTTTCTCCTACCGCCGTACGCCGCAGGGTGGCCGCTTCGCTTCGCTGGTGTGGTTGCAGCCGCTCTAGCCTTGATGGGCACCGCCTGCCCCAAGCGCTAATCCAACCCGTTGATCCCGGTCAACCCCGCTACGCTTGAATCTTCCAGAATCAGCCTTATCTATAAAGGCATCTCAGGCAGGTTTCTTTATAAACAGGCGCTGTCCATCGCTCCGACCTGCCCTTTAAAGGAAGGTACACCATGCGAATAGACCGTTTGACCAGCAAGCTGCAACTTGCAATATCCGATGCCCAATCCCTGGCCGTAGGCATGGACCACCCTGCCATCGAGCCCGTGCACCTGTTGCAGGCATTGCTCGAACAGCAGGGCGGCTCGATCAAGCCACTGCTGATGCAAGTGGGCTTCGATATCAATAGCCTGCGCCAGGCACTGGTGAAAGAACTCGACCAGCTGCCGAAAATCCAGAACCCCACCGGCGACGTCAACATGTCGCAGGACCTGGCGCGCCTGCTCAACCAGGCCGACCGCCTGGCCCAGCAAAAGGGCGACCAGTTCATTTCCAGCGAGCTGGTGTTGCTGGCCGCCATGGACGAGAACAGCAAGCTGGGCAAGTTGCTGCTCAGCCAGGGTGTCAGCAAAAAGGCCCTGGAAAATGCCATCAACAACCTGCGCGGTGGCGCGGCGGTGAATGACGCCAACGCCGAAGAGTCACGCCAGGCGCTGGACAAGTACACCGTCGACCTGACCAAGCGTGCCGAAGAAGGCAAGCTGGACCCGGTCATTGGCCGCGACGACGAAATCCGCCGTACGGTGCAGGTGCTGCAACGCCGTACCAAGAACAACCCGGTGCTGATCGGCGAACCCGGCGTGGGCAAGACCGCCATCGCCGAGGGCCTGGCCCAGCGCATCATCAATGGCGAAGTGCCCGACGGCCTGAAAGGCAAACGCCTGCTGGCGCTGGACATGGGCGCGCTGATTGCGGGTGCCAAGTACCGCGGTGAGTTCGAGGAGCGCCTGAAAGGGCTGCTGAACGAGCTGTCCAAGCAGGAAGGCCAGATCATTCTGTTCATCGACGAACTGCACACCATGGTTGGCGCCGGCAAGGGCGAGGGTGCCATGGACGCAGGCAACATGCTCAAGCCGGCCCTGGCCCGTGGCGAACTGCACTGCGTGGGCGCCACTACGCTGAACGAGTACCGCCAGTTCATCGAGAAAGACGCCGCCCTGGAGCGCCGCTTCCAGAAAGTGCTGGTAGAGGAACCGAGCGAAGAAGACACCATCGCCATCCTGCGTGGCCTGAAAGAACGCTATGAAGTGCACCACAAGGTGGCCATCACCGACGGTGCCATTATCGCTGCGGCCAAACTCAGCCACCGCTACATCACCGACCGTCAGTTGCCGGACAAGGCCATTGACCTGATCGACGAAGCGGCCAGCCGCATCCGCATGGAGATCGACTCCAAGCCGGAAGTGCTCGACCGCCTCGATCGCCGCCTGATCCAGTTGAAAGTGGAATCGCAGGCGCTGAAGAAGGAAGAAGACGAGGCAGCGAAAAAGCGCCTGGAGAAGCTGACCGAAGAAATCGAACGGCTGGAGCGCGAGTATTCCGACCTGGAAGAAATCTGGGCTTCGGAGAAAGCCGAAGTACAGGGCTCGGCGCAGATTCAGCAAAAGATCGAGCAGGCCCGCCAGGAGCTGGAAGCTGCCCGCCGCAAGGGCGACCTGAGCCGCATGGCCGAGCTGCAGTACGGGGTAATCCCGGACCTGGAGCGCAGCCTGCAGATGGTCGACCAGCACGGCAAGACCGAGAACCAGTTGCTGCGCAACAAGGTGACCGAGGAAGAGATTGCCGAGGTGGTGTCGAAGTGGACCGGTATTCCGGTATCCAAGATGCTGGAGGGCGAGCGCGAAAAACTGCTGAAAATGGAAGCGTTGCTGCACCAGCGCGTGATCGGGCAGGGCGAAGCGGTAACCGCCGTGGCCAATGCTGTGCGCCGCTCACGTGCTGGGTTGTCCGACCCCAACCGGCCAAGTGGTTCGTTCCTGTTTCTGGGCCCTACCGGTGTGGGCAAGACCGAGCTGTGCAAGGCACTGGCCGAGTTCCTGTTCGACACCGAAGAGGCCATGGTCCGCATCGACATGTCCGAATTCATGGAGAAACACTCCGTGGCTCGCCTGATTGGTGCGCCACCCGGGTACGTAGGGTACGAAGAGGGCGGTTACCTGACCGAGGCGGTACGGCGCAAGCCCTACTCGGTGGTGCTGCTGGACGAGGTGGAGAAGGCCCACCCGGATGTGTTCAACGTGTTGCTGCAGGTGCTGGAAGACGGCCGCCTGACCGACAGCCACGGGCGCACCGTGGACTTCCGCAATACGGTGATCGTGATGACCTCCAACCTGGGCTCGGCACAGATCCAGGAGCTGGTCGGCGACCGCGAGGCACAGCGTGCGGCAGTGATGGATGCAGTAGGGGCGCACTTCCGTCCGGAGTTCATCAACCGTATCGACGAAGTGGTGGTGTTCGAGCCGCTGGGCCGCGAGCAAATTGCCGGCATTACCGAGATACAGCTGGGCCGCCTGCGCAGCCGCCTGCTGGAGCGCGAGTTGTCGCTGAGCCTGAGCCCGGAAGCGTTGGACAAGCTGATCGCCGTGGGTTACGACCCTGTCTACGGTGCCCGCCCGCTGAAACGGGCGATCCAGCGCTGGATCGAAAACCCGCTGGCGCAATTGATCCTGGCAGGCAAGTTCATGCCGGGTACCGCGATCACTGCCAAGGTGGAAGGCGACGAAATCGTCTTTGGCTGACCTGCTTCACCATGAGCCCCGCGTTTGCGGGGCTTTTTTTTTGCCTGGCTGCCTGCGCTGGCCTGTTAGGGGGTCATACGTTTACCTGCAGCCTTGAAGCCTGCGCATAACCCTGGAGGAGCGGGTTCACCCGCGAAGAAGCCGGCACCGCCCCAGCAAATTCGGGCTTTCCCAGCCTGTCTGGATAACCCGCTGAAATTTTTGAAATTTTTGCTTGCATCAAAAAACGAGTGCCCCTAATATACGCCGCGTTGTCAGGCACTAAGCGAATCATCAGCAGTAACGATGGCCGCAAAACAACTTACAAATCAGTAAGTTGAATGAAAAAAAGTGGTTGACAAGCAAAACGAAGAATGTAGAATAGCCGGCCTCAGCAGCTACAACGCGAAAGCAGCGAAGCTCAAGAGTCCGAAGCGAACACAGTCTTCGGAGTAGCAAATCGAAAAGTAGTACCGAAGTTCAGTTCCGCGATAGCTCAGTCGGTAGAGCAAATGACTGTTAATCATTGGGTCCCTGGTTCGAGTCCAGGTCGCGGAGCCATCTCGGGGTGTAGCGCAGTCCGGTAGCGCGCCTGCTTTGGGAGCAGGATGTCAGGAGTTCGAATCCCCTCACCCCGACCATTTTCCGGGTCGTTAGCTCAGTTGGTAGAGCAGTTGGCTTTTAACCAATTGGTCGTAGGTTCGAATCCTACACGACCCACCATGTAAAGAAGGGCATCTCAAAGAGATGCCCTTTTTTTTGAAAGACCTCGGGGTGTAGCGCAGTCCGGTAGCGCGCCTGCTTTGGGAGCAGGATGTCAGGAGTTCGAATCCCCTCACCCCGACCATTTTTGGGTCGTTAGCTCAGTTGGTAGAGCAGTTGGCTTTTAACCAATTGGTCGTAGGTTCGAATCCTACACGACCCACCATGCAAAACAGGGCATCTCCTACGAGATGCCCTTTTTCTTTGCCTCGGGAAAATGCACCCTTGCCTTGTTGGAGCGGGTAAAACCCGATCCAACAAGGGGCAAACCAAGGCCTTGAGCCTGTTGCAGCCTCTGGGGCGGGCTGGCCGGCGATGAGGCCTGTACAGGCAGCCTCTATTGCATGTGTGTCAGTGCAACTTCAACCGCGGCTCGGTACCCCGGCCAATCTTGCTGCCCAACATCATCAATGCCGTACGGAAGAACCCGTACAACGCCATCTGGTGCATGCGGTACAGCGACACATAGAACATCCGCGCCAGCCAGCCTTCCAGCTTCACGCTGCCCATCAGGTTACCCATCAGGTTGCCCACCGCCGAGAAACGCGACAGTGAAACCAGCGAGCCGTAGTCCTTATAGGCATACGTGGGCAGCGGCTTGTTCTCCAGCCGTGCTTTAAGGCTTTGCGCCAGCATCGACGCCTGCTGGTGCGCTGCTTGCGCGCGTGGCGGTACATTGCGGTCGCTGTCTGGCTGCGGGCACGCCGCACAGTCGCCAAAGGCGAAAATGTTGTCGTCGCGGGTGGTTTGCAGGGTAGGGCGTACCACCAGCTGGTTGATGCGGTTGGTTTCCAGGCCATCGATGTCCTTGAGGAAACCGGGCGCACGGATACCGGCCGCCCACACCTTCAAACTGGCCTGGATCACCTCGCCGTCCTTGGTTTTCAGGCCGTCTTCGGTGACTTCGCTGACAGCGGCATTGGTCATTACCTTGACCCCGAGTTTTTCCAGGGTCTTGTGCACCGGTACGCTGATGCGCTCCGGTAGCGCCGGCAGAACGCGCGGGCCGGCCTCGATGATGGTGATGTGCATGTCCTTGGGCTGGATGCGGTCCAGGCCATAGGCCGCCAGCTCGTGGGCCGCGTGGTGCAGCTCGGCCGCCAGCTCCACACCGGTGGCGCCCGCACCCACAATGGCTACGCTGATTTTCTCGCTGGCCACGTCGCCGGCGTGGGCACGCAGGTAGTGGTTGAGCAGTTGCTGGTGGAAGCGCTCGGCTTGCTTGCGGGTGTCCAGGAACAGGCAGTGCTGCGCCGCGCCCAGGGTGCCGAAGTCGTTGGTATTGGAGCCCACGGCAATGACCAGAGTGTCGTAACCCAGGGTACGTGCAGGCAACAGCTCGCGGCCCTCTTCGTCCAGGGTGGCGGCCAGTTGGATCTGCTTGCCTTCACGGTCCAGGCCGCTCATGCGCCCCAGCTGGAAGTTGAAGTGGTTCCACTTGGCCTGGGCCACGTAGTTCAGTTCGTCTTCCGAGGAGTTCAGCGAGCCGGCGGCCACTTCGTGCAGCAATGGCTTCCAGATGTGCGTGAGGTTGGTGTCGACCAGGGTGACATCGGCCTGCTTGCGCTTGCCCAGGGTTTTACCCAGGCGGGTCGCCAGTTCCAGGCCGCCGGCGCCGCCGCCGACAATCACGATGCGATGAGTCATGGGGATATCTCATAAGGTTTACGGAATGCTTGCCCTTTGGGGGCGGCCGCAAACTGCACGAGGGGAGGGCGAGCGCAAGGCAGCTCATAGCACCAGTCCACTCAGCAGGCGGCTGACAAGGCCCAACCCGATGGTCACGGCCACCACCAGCACAAGGAGCAGCCATGGCCGGAAGGGCCGGCGCTCGACTTGGTGCTGAGGGGCTCGCAGATACTCATCGACACGACGCTGATCTTCCGGGTTCAGGCGGCTGGTCATGGTAGGGCCTCGTCAGGTAGACGTAAGAGACTGCACAAACGCTACAGCGTTCGTGCAAGCGCTTGAAACAAATGATAATGCTTTCTATCCCTGGCGCCGAGTGTACGCCATCGCAAACACTCGCTGCACTGGATCAAAGACTGATGCCAACGTCGAAGACGATGCTGCGCCCCAGGTTGCTGCGCAGGAAATCCGGCGCATCGGGGTGGGCGAACAGCACGCGGGCAAAGGTTGGCCCGACCAGCGATAGCGAGCGCCAGCCCTGGCGCAGGTATTCGGTGGGCGGCGGGAAGTGGGTGTTCAGGTCCAGCACCTCGCGCTTGAGGCTGGAAAACGCAATGATGTCCAGATCGTTCAGCTCCAGCCCGCGCTCGCGGTAATTGCGCGCCTTCTTGCGCAAGGTGGGCGCCAGCCGCCCGAGCAGTTCGGTGGCACTGATGCGCCGTGGGCGGGCTTCGCGGCGCACCAGTTGCGCCAGGGAAAATGCACTGCGCCGGCGCTGCAGCTCCTCGCGCCATTCATCATTCAGGCGGCGGCCCTCGTCGAGCACGAAAAACACCTCGAAGGCGGCGTCGCGAAACAGCACGTCGGGCGGCTCTTGCCCGGCCGGGGTGAAGTCTTCGCTGCGGTAGGGAATGTTCAGCCCCTGCAACAGGCGCTGGCACACCCACCGCTCCCGCTCCCACTTGCGGGCGTTGGAGAGGAAGGCATTGGCTTGTTCGGCCTGAATGGTCAGCAGGCGCAGGTAGTCGGAGTCATCCATGCACACAAGCTTAGCCGTTAATCGATGACAGCAAGAGGCACGCATGCGGCCGCAGGCCATCCGCCGCAAAGGGGCCGGGAAGTTTGCGTGTACACTGCCCTTATCCACAGGCCGGCAGGGGGCATTATTCAGTGATCAGCGCACAGGTGTTGTCTGGCACCACCCTGAGCCTTGGCTGGCTGGGTTACGTGCCGCTGCTGGCCTGGGCCGCCAGCCAGGTTCGCTGGGTGGAACTGCTTGCCGACCGGCGCCGCCAGCACCTGCTGTTTGGCACGGTGTTCTGCCTGTTCGCGTTGTGGCTGGTAAGGCGCGATTTCGATACCGGCGTGGCGTACCACTTCATCGGCATGACGGCGGTTACCCTGTTGCTGGACTGGCCACTGGCCGTGCTGGGTGGTTTCATGGCCCAGCTGGGCCTGCTGGTGCTGGGGCGCCAGGACCTGGCGGCGTTGGGGGTCAATGGTCTGTTGCTGGTGGGTTTGCCGGTGCTGATCACCGAGGTGTGCGCCCTTGTAGTGGAGCGGGCACAACCGCGAAACCTGTTCGTCTACATCTTCTGCTCAGGGTTTTTCCCTGCCGCACTCACGGTGCTGGTCTGCGTGCCGGTGGCGCTAGGGCTATTGTGGCTGGACGGGCGCTTTGCGCTGCCAGAGTGGCTTGGCGACTTTGTCGGTTACCTGTGGCTGATGATGTTCCCCGAAGCGTTCATCAACGGCATGGTGATCAGTGCGTTGGTGGTGTTTTGCCCGGACTGGCTGGAAACCTTCAACCGCACCCGGTATTTGCAGGCGCCGTGGAAGGACGATGAGCACTGAGCCCGCAGGCTAGGCCGGTGCATCATCGCCTGGCCCGGCAGGTGGATCAGTTCAATGCCGCGACTCCAGGTCGCCTGAATACAGCTCGTCCTCGGACTCCTGCGCCCCAGGAATCTTGTGTTCCTCCGCAGCCCAGGCACCCAGGTCGATCAGCTTGCAGCGGTCTGAGCAGAACGGCCGGAACGCGCTTTTCTCGGTCCATTCCACAGGTGCGCCACAGGTCGGGCAATCGACGGTCAATGGCTGGCTCATGGCTGGCCTCCTTTCAAAGTCAGGTAAAAGTGGTGCAGGCGGTCAACCTGCTCATGCAGCGCGGCGAGGTCGCCGTCATTGACCAGCACATCGTCGGCATGGCGCAAGCGTTCCTCACGGGCCAGTTGGGCCTTCAGGATCGCCTGCACCTGCTCGGTACTGGTGTTGTCCCGGGCCAGGGTACGCGCCACTTGCAGCGCCTGCGGCGCATCGATCACCAGCACGCGCTGGGTCTTGTGGTGCTGCCCCGACTCGATCAGCAGCGGCGACACGTAGATCGCATACGGCGACTCTGCCTTGGCCAGGTAGCTGAAAATCTCTTGCCCGATCAGCGGGTGCAGCAGTTGCTCCAACCATTTGCGCTGCGCGGGGTCGGCGAAAATCAGCTGGCGCAGCGCGGCACGGTCGAGCTGGCCATCGGCCTGCAGCACCCCCGCGCCAAAGCGCTCGACAATGCTGGCCAGGGCCGGGCGGCCAGGCTCGACCACCCAGCGTGCGGCCTGGTCGGCGTCGACCAGGTGCACGCCAAGCTCGACGAAGCGCTCGGCGGCGGCGCTTTTGCCGCTGCCAATGCCGCCAGTCAGGCCGAGAATCCAGGGGGTAAACGCCGCAGTGGTCATCAGTATCCCAGCAGTTGCAGGTAAGAGGCGTATATTTCATCACCCCAGAGCACGGCAATCCACCCCGCAATGGCCAGATAAGGGCCAAACGGCATCGCCGTGCCTAGTGCGTGCCGGTGCAAATGCAACAAGCTCAGGCCCACCAGCGCCCCGACCACCGACGACAACAGCAGCGTCAACGGCAGCACCTGCCAGCCACCCCAGGCGCCGATCAGCGCCATCAGCTTGAAGTCGCCATAACCCATGCCTTCCTTGCCGGTGACCAGCTTGAACAGCCAGTACACCGACCACAGGCAGAGGTAACCCGCCACCGCCCCCCATACCGCACTGCCCAGCGGCACATACACGGCAAAGGCGTTGACGATCAGCCCCAGCCACAGCATCGGCAGCACCAGTACGTCCGGCAACAGCTGGTGATCGGCATCGATCAGGCTCAGGGCCAGCAGGCACCAGGTCAAGGGCAATGCCAGCAATGCCTCGGCTGACGCACCAAAACGCCAGGCCACCAGCAGCGACAGCAGCGCACTGGCCACTTCCACCAGTGGGTAACGCGGGCTGATGCGGGCCTTGCAGGCAGAGCAGCGCCCACGCAAGGCCATGTAGCTGAGCACTGGAATGTTTTGCCACGGGCGAATCGGATGTGCGCACTGCGGACAGCGCGAACCGGGCAGGCACAGGTCGAAGCGCGGGTGCTGCGTAGTCGGCAGCCCCAGAACCTGCTGCGCTTCACGCTGCCATTGGCGCTCCAGCATGATTGGCAGGCGGTACACCAGCACATTGAGAAAGCTGCCTACCAGCAGGCCGAGCACGCTCGCCAGGGTATAGAAGTACGCCGGCTGTTCAGCCAGCAAGGTCCATAAAGTCATGTTCAGATCAAGCTACCCAACTGGAAGATCGGCAGGTACATCGCCACTACCAGGCCACCCACCAGCAAGCCCAGGACCAGCACGATGGCCGGCTCCAGCAAGCTGGTCAACTGGTCCAGCGCCTGGCTGACCTGTTCCTCATAATGGCTGGCGGCTTTGTCCAGCATCGTGTCCAGCGTGCCGCTGGCTTCACCGATGGCCGTCAGTTGCACCAGCAAGGGCGGAAACAGCGGCTCACCTGCCATCGCCTGGTTCAGCCCCTGCCCATTGGCCATACCCTGGCGCAAGCGCAGCACCGCCTGTTCATGCAACTGGCCCCCGGTTACCCGCGCCACCGTACCCAGGGCATCCAGCAAGGGCACCCCGGCCCCATAAGCGGTTGCCAGGCTACGCGCAAAGCGCGCCAACGCCGCCTGCCCCAGCAGCGTGCCGAATACCGGCAAGCCCAACACCAGGCGGCCGAGCCACAACCGCGCAGGCGCATGCCGGCGGCACAGCTGGCGCCCGGCAAAACCTAGCACCAGGCCCAGCGCCAGCAACATCGGCGCAAACCGGCCGAACCCTGTGGACAAGTCGATCACCCACTGGGTAAATGCCGGCAATTGCGCGCCCATGCCTGCGAACATGTCCTCGAACCTGGGTATTACCTCCAGCAACAACACCGCCGACACGCCCAACCCGGTCAGCAACAGCAGCAACGGGTAGACCATCGCCTTGCGCACCTTCTTCTGCAGCGCCCGCCGCTGTTCCAGCATGCCTGCCAGCTGCTCCAGCTGCCGGTCCAGCGTGCCCGACTGTTCGCCCACCCGTACCAGGTTGCAGTACAGCGCATCGAACCAGCCTGGGTGGCGTTGCAATGCATTCGCCAGCCCCATGCCCGCAGCTACATCCTGTTTCAATCTAACCAGCAGCGCAGCCAGGGCGGCACCACAGCCACTGCGCCCCATCACCTCGAACGCCTGCAACAGCGGCACCCCGGCCTTGAGCATGGTCGCCAATTGCCGGCTGAAACCCGCCGGGTCGGCCTTTTCCCGCCGCTTTGGCAGCTTGAGGCCGAGCGCGCTGGCCGGCCGCAAACTGGCCACGTTGATGCCTTGGCGAATCAACCCGGCACGTACATGGGCCGGGCTGGGCCCAGGCGTTTGGCCACTGACCGGCGCGCCGTTGGCGTCGGTGCCGTGCCAGCTGTAGAGGGGGGTGGAAGTGGTCATGCGAAGGTCCTTTTGTTGCCCGTGCGACAAGCCTGGAAACAGCTTGCCGCGCCTATGCCAGGGCGCGCGTCCATGATGCTCACTAGAGTAGTTCAGCGATGATGAAGCCCAAGCAGGCAGGGGTGACAAAAGGTGACTGTTCAGGCCTACTGCGCCGCTGTCGCTTGGGGCGAGATTGACCCTAACGAGTACGCGTATCAAAAAGGAAACTGTTCATGAAAGGGCAACGCGGTATCACCCTGATCGAACTGATGATCGTTGTGGCGATCATCGGCATTCTGGCGACCATCGCCTTACCGATGTACACCAACCACCAGGCCCGCTCCAAGGCCGCGGCCGGCTTGCTGGAAATCAGCGCCCTGAAAACGGCGATGGACCTGCGCCTGAACGACGGCAAGGATGTAGCCGGCGTAGCCGAACTGGGCGGCCAGCCGGCAACGGCCCATTGCGCGATCACCGCCAACGGCAAGGCGGCCGATAGCAGCGGCAGCCTGGTTTGCACCCTGGTGGACGCACCGGCCACCGTGCTGGGCAAGGCCCTGACGTTGACCCGCTCGGCGACGGGCTGGGCGTGCACCACCGACATCGAAGAAGACCTGGCGCCGAAGGGCTGCAAGGGGGCCTGAGGGCAGGGCAATAAAGTAGTGGAAACAGAGGTTTGCGTAACGGGTGCGAGCAGTGGTACGTTGCGCTACACGCCGGTGTAGCTCAGTCGGTAGAGCAGCGCACTCGTAACGCGAAGGTCGCAGGTTCGATTCCTGTCTCCGCACCACATCCAGCTCCACTGCATTCCGCTGAGTGCGTTGGAAGCCCTCTAAACCGGCCTTCTGGCCAATGCCAGTCAGTTGAGTAATTTGGGGCCGCTTTGCGACCCTTCGCGGGCACGCCCGCTCCCACAGGGGTCGCGCATTTCTTGCGTTCACCGCCAAACGTGTGGGAGCGGGCATGCCCGCGAAGGGCTGCAAAGCAGCCCCAGTAACGCTCAACTGACAGGCATTACCCTTCTGGCTGGTTTTTTGTCTCCAAGACCCTCCGTCGGGAACCAACTAAATCCCTAATAACCGGGGTTTTTTTTGGGGTACAGCGTCTTTCCTGAGTGGAGAACGTACCCCTATGCCACGCCTAGCTATTCCGCTCAGCGACCTCAAATCCCGCACGGCCAAACCGAGTGATCGCGCCTACAAACTGTTCGACGGCGGGAGCATGTACCTGTACGTCACGCCCGCTGGTTCGAAGACTTGGCGGCTGCGGTATTTCAAATCCAGCGGCAAGGAAGGCACGCTGATCATCGGCAAGTACCGCATCGTTTCGTTGGCTGTCGCGAGAACCAAGCGCGATGAGGCCAAGGCTCTGTGGCTCGATAACCTTGATCCGATGGAGGAAAAGCAGAAGGCCAAGATTGCAGCTCAGCGGGCGACTCTTCTGTTTGAAACCGTCGCTCTGGAGTGGCATGTCGAAATGTCCCGGCGCTTCGCCAACCTGCGTACAGCTGCCACCCTAACCGTTTGGCGACGGTGAGGGCGGTGCTTCAATCGAAAAGGAAAGCATGCATGCACACTTCAAATCTATTCAGAATCCCCGCATTCGTTCCCCACCGTCGTTTCTCGAAGGCTTTCAGCGACATCGCTGTCAATGCAGCGGGCCTTAGCTTCCTCCACCAGGGGGTGCGCCATGTCTGACCAAGAACGCCTCTCCACCCTCCAAAGCTACGCCTGGACCCTCGAACTGCTAGGTGAAGCCTTGGTCCAGCACGACGAAATGCTGGAATGCGAACACAACCCGCGTCTGAGCTTTCGCAATACTGCCGGCATCCATCAGGCGATCCGGATCATCAGCCGGTTGGCCAGCGAGCAGTGTGGCAAGGTAATGGAGCAAGCCGGGCGCGCCTCGACCGATTAGCACAGTCATGGCTTGCTGGAGAGCGTCGTGGACGTTTTCACGACCTCGGGCGCCCCGGCGAGAGAGTGCCGTAGCGTGCACATTGTTGATCCGGACGTTTCCAGAGCGTCGAGCCTGATCAAGAAAGGCATGAACATGTGCGCGCGGGATCTCGGCACCAATGCTCAACAGTCGTCTCTTCCCGGCGGTGGTCATCGAGTGTTGCCTTGACCTAGTTGGGGCGCTGATGTCCGGCCCTGTCCGTTGATTGGACCACTTCGGATCGCACTCTGGCCCTTCACCCTCAGCGGAACCACAGGCCTGAGGAAGCTGTGGGTACCAGCCACTAGCTCATGATCATGCTTGAGCCGGCGCCGAGCCTTGTTTCGTTTGTTTCGTTTCGTTTATTTCGATTATAAGATCTAAACCTGCCGTATGAGACGCCAGGAATTTCAAGTCGCTTTTGGAGACACATCATGACTACCGCCGATCTCGCTCGAAGCATCCTTCCAGATGAGAAAGCGATCGCCGCGGCTACTGAATCAAGCCGCCAGATCGCTGCTTTTGTTTCGTCGAAACTGGATATTCAGCGTATTGAGCTGATTGATGAAGCCCAGCAACGCCAAGTCGTTGAGCTACCGACGTTCGCTCTTAGACTGCTCGGGGACATTCTTAACGAACTGGCTCTAGGTAACACCGTGAAAGTAGTGCCGGTTCACGCAGAACTGACTACTCAAGAAGCCGCCGACATGCTCAACGTGTCGCGTCCGCATCTTGTCAAGCTACTGGACGAGGGTCAGATTCCACACACAAAAACCGGCAGCCACCGTCGTATCAAGTTCACCGATGTCATGGCGTTCAAGGCCGAACGTGACAGAGTGAGCCAAGCCGCCATGGAAGAACTGGCTGCACAAGCCCAAGTGCTCAATATGGGGTATTAATGAGGCATTCATCGTTCACTGTTATCTATGACGCCTGTGTGTTGTACCCAGCCCCTCTGCGTGATTTGCTGATGCACCTGGCCTTGACCGGCGCTTATCGAGCGCGCTAGTCCGCGCAGATTCATGATGAATGAACGCAAAATGTGCTGATAAATCGTTCTGACCTGACTAAAGCTCAGCTTGATCGTACTGTTGTAGCCATGAACCGGGCAGTACCTGATTGTCTTGTGAATGTGAGGCTAAATTTCCTGATCACGAAAAAACCGTGACCGGGCGTTGGAACCCGTTGGTAAACTTGGCGTACGCACTCGGCGCCGCTGCACCACAGCTGGCGCTTTTTTGTGCTTGCCGTGCTGTGACATGGCGGCTGTGTGCGGGCAGGCTTCGGCCTGGCCGGGTTTCCAAGTTTCCCGGTATTCCTACCCCGCACACAGCTGCCACCCAATCCCGTAGGAAGGATCGTGGTAGCTCCAATCAAAACTTGGAGCTTCATGCATGTTTATCTCAAGCCTGATCTGGATCCTCGCATCCGTTCCCCTCCGTCATTCATTTGCTGCTATGCGTGACCTCGCTGATAGCAATGCCGGCTGTGTCTCAACCCGTTCAGAGGTGCGCCATGTCTGACCAAGAACGCCTCTCCACCCTCCAAAGCTACGCATGGACCCTCGAACTGCTAGGCGAAGCCTTGGTCCAGCACGACGAAATGCTGGAATGCGAACACAACCCGCACCTGAGCTTTCGCAATACGGCCGGCATCCATCAGGCGATCCGGATCATCAGCCGGTTGGCCAGCGAGCAGTGTGGCAAGGTAATGGAGCAAGCCGGGCGCGCCTCGACCGATTAGCAGAGTCATGGCTTGCTGGAGGGCGTCGTGGTCGTTTTCACGACCTCGGCAGCCCCGGCGAGAGAGAGCCGTAGCGTGCACATTGTTGATCCGGACGTTTCCACAGCGTCGAGTCTGGTCAAGTCCGGCATGAACACCAGCTTTGCGCTTGCTGTCGTGGCAACAGGATTTTCGATCCATACCGCCTGCTAGGTGGGGCAGGGGGAGAAATGGAATTCGTAGTACGCTCCAATGACTAGGTATTTCCAATACATCTGGCTTGTTCCCTGAATCGCCAGGTTTGCCTTTCAATCGGGAGAAACGCCATGACGAATAAAAACAACGATAACCGCCCTGTCTACCAAGCAGCGTGCCATTGCGGCACCGTGCGTTTCTCACTGCGGTTGACCGATGGTCTGTGTACCGCACGCAGGTGCAACTGCTCGCTGTGCCGTATGCGTGGGGCGGTGGCGGTGTCGGTCAATCTGGGCGATATCACGGTCACCCAAGGTGAAGAGGCGCTGACGCTCTATCAGTTCCACACCCGGGAAGCTAAGCACTACTTCTGCTCGAAATGCGGCATCTACACCTTCCACCAGCGGCGTTCCTCTCCGGACCAGTATGGGGTGAACGTTGCGTGTATCGAAGGGATGAGCCCGTTCGATTTTGCAGAGGTGGCGGTCAGCGAAGGGCGTGTTCATCCCAAGGATCGGGTGGGGGGTGGCGCGGAGGTTGCGGGGTGGGTGCGGTATGCAGCTAACCCGGCCAGTGATCACGGCTGAGGGATGGTCGCTTGCTCTGCGTGTTGCCTATATCAGGGCGCTCTCCTACGACGCGCGTGCCCATTTCGTACCTGTAGAAACTTGCGAAAACCATCACCCGGGAATAAAGTCCCCCCGTCGCCGAAGCATCGGCGATGCGACCTTGGCCGGTCGGAATCGGAAGGCGCATCAGCGCCCAATCATCATCGCAGGCGCTTTTTTGTGCTTGCGATGGCGCGTTATGGCGGTGGTGCGCGGGACACCTTCGGGTGTGCCGGGCTCCTTTCGTCCCGGTCGGCCAACCCGCGTACTGCTGCCACCTTAACTTGCTTGGCCGCGAGCGGTGGCAGTTCCATCACGAAAGGAACTCATGCATGACCACCGTAAATCCGTCGCAGATCCACGTATCCGTTCCCCGCCGTCGTTTATCGACGGGCCTCAATAATCTAGCTGCCGCCAGGCCAGGCTTCATCTCTGGCTCTCTGGAGGTGCGCCATGCCTGATCATGAACGCCTGTCTACCCTCCAAAGCTACGCCTGGACGCTCGAACTGTTAGGCGAGGCCTTGGTCCAGCATGATGAAATGCTGGAGTGCGAACACAACCCACGCCTGAGCTTTCGCAATACTGCCGGCATCCACCAGGCGATCCGGATCATCAGTCGCTTGGCCAGTGAGCAGTGTGGCAAGGTGATGGAGCAAGCCGGGCGTACGCCGGCTGACTAGCGGGGGCCCTGGCTCGTTGGCGGGCATGGGCATCGCCCATGTTCGCGTGAGCCTTTGAGATCTGACTTGCGCCTAAACCGGGCAGGGGTAGGTTTTCAAACATCCCCGGCAGGCCTTACACAGGTCCAGCCCAGCCCGTGCAGGCCAGCTCGAAAGGCACCAGACTGACGCCATAGCGGGTAATGAACGGCGAGTCCGAGGCTGGCAGTGGGGCCGCTTTGCGGCCCATCGCGACGCAAGGCCGCTCCTACAGGGTGAGGTGGCGACGCAAGGGAATAGCAAATGGCTCAAGTTGAGTGGAGCGCTTGCGCCGCTCTCGGGCATGGTAATCAGGCAAGGCGCACTGCCAGCACTTTGCAGTAACCATTCACTGGCCAATGCCAACTGCCGAGGATTTTGCATGGATCAGAACAGAGACAGCCTGAAAACAACCAACCCTATCGCCGGGCTGCCGGGGGCAGTATTCGAGAAAGCCTGGGAGGTGCGCTGGGCCCTGAAACTCACCTACGTGTGCCTGTTCATGGATATGGCTTTCATGACAGCCCTAGGGACCACTCTGCTGGATTTCTCGGGGAACATGGCTACGGTTTGGGGGAATATCGGGCGGATCTTTGTGAGTGTCGTGGTGTTTTGCCTGGCCGTGTCGGTGTGCGTTCCAGTGCTTGCGCAGGTCGCGGTCATGCTTGGTTCCTACATCCCTTGGCACTGGCTACAGAGCCGGCGCGATTACTCCCTGCTGCACAATCACGTGACCTATAGCGCCTTGAAAGAGCACAGCCTTCGTGAAGGCAATGAGTTCCTGTTTAACTACTGGCGCAGCAAGAGCCAGCAACGGGAGGTGTGGCGTCAGCAGCGCTACCAGGCCGGTGTCCTGGTATTCGGGCTGGTAGTGATGGCCATTGCCAACGCCAATGTCGGGGCGCATTACCAGTTGCCTGGCTTGATGCATCAGGTCACCGAGCTGATTGGCTGGGAGGGCTATCTGGTGCTGGGGGGCGTTACGCTCTGCCTGTTGCACTGGGCGTGGTGGGCTGCGGATGAGATTGGCCAGATCTACTACCCGCCCTTGGCAGAAAAGCTGAGGGAGCGCGGCTACTGACGCCAGGGCATGTGAGCCAGGATAACTGGCTCACCCGCTCATCCGGCTCAACCCACCGCAACCGCCGCATTCAGCACCAACACCACGATCAACCCCACCACCGCCACGATCGACTGCACCACCGAGATGGTCTTGGTCGCTTCCCCCATGGTCATGCCAAACGACTCTTTCACCATCCAGAAACCGGCATGGTTGGCGTAGTTGAAGAACAGCGAACCGCAGCCGATGGACAGGGCCAGCAAGGGCAGGTTCAGGCTGGGGTCGGCACCTGCCAAGGGGGCCAGCAGGCCGGCAGCGCCGACGATGCCAACGGTGGCCGAGCCGGTCGACACCGACAGCAGCATGGCGATCAGCCACCCCAGAATCAACGGCGGGAATGCCGATTGCTGGGTCAGGTGCACGATGGCATCGCCAACCTTGGCGCTGGTCAGCATCTCCTGGAAAGCGCCGCCGCCGGCAATGATCATGATGATCGAGGCAATCGGCTTCAGGCTTTTGCCCAGCGCATCGCGCAACTGCTCGGCGTTGCCACCGCGCGCCAGTACCAGGCTGAAGCCTGCGAACAGCACGCCCAGCAGCATGGCGATCAGTGGGTTGCCAAGGAAGCTGGCCAATTCCAGCAGCGCATTGCCCTTGGGCAGCAGCATTTCGGCAACGGCGTGCACCAGCATCAGGATCGCCGGCAGCAGCGCGGCCAGCATGCCGATCAATACACCGGGGCGGGGTTGGCCGTCGGCCTGCTCAGCCAGGGTGAACTGGTCCAGCAGTGCCTGATCGGGGCGGGTGCTCATGCGCCGGGAAATGAACATGCCGTACAACGGGCCGCCCAGGACCATGGCAGGGATCGCGGCAAGGAAGCCGTAAAGCATGGTCGGCCCGACCGAGGTCTTGAGCACGGCAATGGCGGTCAGTGGGCCAGGGTGCGGAGGGACCATGCCATGCATGGCCGCCAAGGCAGAAATCACTGGCACACCCACGTACACATAGGCAGAGCCCTTGAAGCGCGCCTTGCCCTCCAGCTTGCGTGCCACGCTGAAAATCAACGGCAGCATGATCACCAGGCCCACCTCGAAGAACATCGGGATGCCGATGACGAAGGCCACCAGCATCATCGCCCAGGGGATCAGCCGGTCGGGGGTGCGTTTGAGGATCACATCGGCGACCTGTTCGGTAACGCCAGCATCCGCCAGGATCTTGCCCAGCATGGCGCCAAGGGCAATCACCACCCCGACCGCACCCAGTGTCTTGCCAGCACCGGTGAGCAGGTGCGAAACGATACTGCCGGGTTGCATATGGGTCGCGAAGCCCACGCCAATGGACACCACCAGCAGGGCCAGAAGCGGGTGCATCTTCAGGCGCGATACGATCAGCGCCACCAGCACCAGAACACTGACCAGGGCGGTCAGCAACAGCTGAATATCTAAGGGAGTCATGCAAGGAGTCTCGGTTGGGCAGGCGCGTCAGCGGCAAACAGAAGGTGCAGGCAGGGCAATCAAATGTGCGGGCTGGCCAGCATGCAAAGGCATCGGGACGGGGAGTGCGGTCATGGAACGATTCACCTTGTTATTTGGTCATCTATATGAATCTGCCCAGAGTATTTGCGGTCAACCGGGATACTGTCAAGGGTAGGGCCTGGCAGCGGCAGCGCCAGGCCCAGCCGCGAACAACCCATCAGGTACTGAACAAACGCCGTTCCCGCGCTCACACGATCGCTTCACTGCGGCTGTGCACATCGAGCTTGGAATAAACCGTTGCCACGTGGTTGCGCACCGTGTTCAGCGCCAGGTTCAGGCGCGCCGCAATCTCCTTGTCGGCCAGCCCTTCGCAGATAAGCGCCAGCACATCCCGCTCGCGGCGGGTAAGGTCGGTGAACGAGGCATCGGGCAACCGGCCGGTGTTGATACGTTTGGCATTGGCCAGCTTCTCGATCAAGGTCTGGCTGAACCACGATGCATCCTGCATGACGGTCTCGATCGCCTCGACCAGTTCCAGCTCCGAGCGCTTGCGCTCGGTGATGTCCATCAGCACCAGCAGGTAGCACGGGGTGTCCAGCAGGCTCACGGTGTCGGCTTGCAGCATGCAGTCGAGCGGGTCGTCACCTTTCTTGCGCAGCTTCACATCCAGCGCCTCGATACGCCCGCTCTTTTCCAGCGCATCGAACACCTGCGCTGCCACCCCGCGGTCGGCAAAGAAGTCGATTTCGGCCACGGTTTTCCCGATCAGCTCCTGGGCGGTGTAGCCCAGGCTGTCGAGGAACGCTTCGTTGGCATCGATCAGTTGCTGCTTGTCGGCGCTGCACAGCAAGGTCGGCACCGGGCTCAGGCGAAACGCCTTGGCAAAGCGCTCTTCACTCTGGCGCAGGGCGTTCTCCGCCTTGCGCCGGGGCTCCAGGTCGGTGAACGAAAACAGCATGCAATCCTCTTCGTGCATGTCCAGCGGCTGCCCGGCCACGATCACCAGCTTGGTGCCGCCCTCTGGCAAGCGCAGCTCGGCCTGCATCTGCGGGATGGTCGCGCCTTCTATCAGGCGCTCGATCGCCAACTCCTTGCGCTCGGCGTTTTCCAGCACGTCCACTTCATACACCGAGCGGCCAATGACGTTTTCCCGCACATGCCCGGTCATTTCCAGAAAGCCCTGGTTCACCTTGATGAAGCGCAAGTCGCTGAGGCGGCAGATAACGGCGGGGGCAGGGTTGGCGTTGAAGGTTTTTTCAAAGCGCTGCTCTGCGCTGGCCCACTCGGTAGCGTCGGCCAGTATCAGCACCAACGATTCGGCCTCGCCCTTGCTGTCTTCCAGCACCATGCTGCGCACCCGGTGTACCCGGCTGCGCGCCTCCTCATCGCCAACCGGCGAAACCTCGACCACCACATCGCTGAACACCTGCCCCGCCGCCACGCGGGCAATGGGGTACTGGTCGGCTTCCAGTGGATGGTTGTTGCGGTAGCGCAGGGCAAAGCGCTGGCGATAACCCTCGGCGTCACCGCCCAGCTGTTCCAGGCTGTCGACCCCGTGCATGCGCAGGGCGGCTTCGTTGGCCCAGATGATCGTCTGGTCCACTTCCAGCAGCATCACGCCATCCGAAAGCCCGGCAATTATCTGCTGCAGCTGGCGGCGGTTGGTTTCACGGGCAAGCACGGCGTCGCTCATGGGCGTCCCCCGGTCGGTAATGGCTGGTGTGGTGACTGGCGTTGAGCATAAACGCAGCAGGCACCGGCAGATTGGTGCCAATGCACTAGTGCGGGTGGGGCAGATGCATCAATACACCCTTGCATGGGACCCGCAAACTGGCCATGACGTTGCATCAGGCACCCGTGGCCGGTGCAGCCAGTTCCCATTGACGAGGATGCATAGATGACTGAAGCCTATGTAAGCACCCCGGCAAATGCCGTGAGCCCGCTGCGGGTGTCGTGGAGTGCAGTTTTCGCCGGGGGGGCCATTGCCTTGGCTACCTACCTGGTACTCAGTGTGCTGGGCACCGCCATCGGGGCCGGAGCCGTTGACGCGATGGCCGATGGCAACCCGCTGCGTGGCTTTGGCACCGGTGCGGGGGTGTGGTTGTTCGTCAGCACCCTGGTTTCGGTCGCCGCCGGTGCCTGGGTTGCCGGCCGCACGGCGCCGGGCCGCGGTGGCCTGCATGGCCTGTTGAGCTGGACGGTGACCACATTGCTGGCGACCTGGCTGCTGGCTTCGCTGGCCGGGGGCGTGGTCGGCACTGCCGGCAATATTGCCGGTAAAGGCCTGTCGCTTGCCGCGGATGGTGTGGCTGCCGCCGCACCGGCAGTCGGCCAAGGCATCAAAGAGCGCCTGGGTAAGCAGGGCATTTCGCTCGACTGGGACAGCCTGGAAGCGGAGCTGAACAAGACCCTGCAGCAGTCCGGCAAGGCCGAACTGAACCCGTCGAACCTGGAGCAGCAGGCCGATCAGGCGCAGGCGCAGGGTGAGTCGGCGGGCCGTATCGCCGCCGAGGACCCGACCCAGGCCGTTGACCAGCTCAAGCAATGGTTCGACCGGGTACGCAAGGCCGGTGAGCCTGCGCTGAGCGCGGCAGACAAGCAGGCCCTGGTCAACATCGTGGCGGCGCGCACGGGCAAGAGCCAGCAGGAGGCCCAGCAGATCGTGGATAACTATGCCCGTGCCTACCAGCAAGCCGCCGAGCAGGTGCAAGTGCTGAAAGACCAGGCAGAGCAACAGGCGCGTGAAGCTGCCCAAGTAGCGGCCAGCAACGTGTCCAAAGCCGCCTGGGGCACGCTGGTAACCCTGCTGCTTGGCGCTGCCTTGAGCGTTGTGGCAGGCCGCTTCGCCCTGTCGTCACGCAAGACCCGGGTCGTGAATGTGTGATCACCCGCCCAGGTCTGCCCGTTTCACTGGTGTAACCCCAACCCACATGTACGGATGTCGTTGAAGGAGAAAAACCATGAGCAGCACGTCTGACAAAGTCAAAGGCATGGCCAACGAAGTGGTTGGCAAGGTCAAGCAAGCCGTTGGTAAAGCGACTGGCAATACCGAGCTGGAGGTAAAGGGCAAGGTGCAGGAGAAAAAGGGTGAAGCCCAACAAGTGGTGGGCGATGTGAAGGACGCCGTCAGCAAGGACTAGCCGACTGTCGCCCCACCCACCAGCGGTCGCCTTCGGGCGACCGTTCTTGCATGTGCCCGCTGCGCCAAGGCACTGCTCAGCGCTGGTACGCCTTGCCGAAGTGCCGTTCCAGGCGCGCTTGCACCAGCTCCAGCAGAATCGACAGTACCCAGTAGATGATTGCCGCGGTGGTCAGCATTTCCAGGTAACGGTAGCTGGAGCGCCCGTACGACTGGGCCAGGAACATCACTTCCCACACCCCCATCACCGAAATCAGCGATGAATCCTTGAGCATCGAGATGAACTGGTTGGCCGTGGGCGGAATGATCACCCGCATGGCCTGGGGCAGCACGATGTAGCAGAACGTCTGCGGCGGGCGCATGCCCAGCGCCAGCGCCGCTTCGCGCTGGCCGCGCGCCACGCCGAGAATGCCGGCGCGGAAGATTTCACTGAGGTAGGCGCCGTAGTTCAGCGACAACGCAATGATGCCTGCGCTGATTGCGCCGGGCACTAGGCCGACCTGTGGCAGGCCCAGGTAAATCAGCAGAATCTGGATAAGCAGCGGCGTACCGCGGAAGAACGACGTGTAGAAACTGGCGATACCGACCAGCACCGCACTGCCGGACAAGCGCGCCAGGGCTGCGGCAAAGCCCAGCAGCACCGAGACCACCATCGAGCACAGGCACAGGAACAGGGTCAGCGCTGCGCCTTGCAAAAAGCCGTTAGGGCCCAGTTTGAAGCCGGCGAGGTTGGGAAACTTCTCCACAATGATCGCAAACTTCAGGTCGAAGCTGAGGAAGAACGCCACGAACAGACCGAACAGCGCCAGCCAGGTCAGCAGCAGCCGGGTGCGAAAGCCGAACAGGCTGGCGCCCGTGGCTTTGGCCGCGGGCTTGGGGGAAGAAGGGAAGGTGCTCATTTGCTGATGTCGGCGCCAATCCATTTCTGCGACAGCTTGGCCAGCGTGCCATCGGCTTTCAGTTCGGCAAACACCTGGCGCACCTTGGCATCCCATTCAGGGTCGCCTTTTTCGATGGCCACCGAGTTGGGCTCTTCATACAGTGGGGCACCGGCCAGCTTGAAGCGCTTGTCCTGGGTCAGGCGCGGCTGCGCGGTCACCAGGTTGGTAAGAATGGCATCCAGACGCACGCCCGCGCCCAGGCCCAGGTCCTGGAAAGCGACGTTGTCGGTGTCGTAAGGCGCAATCTGCACAAAGTCGAAGGGGTAGTCGATCTTCTGGTCTTCCTTGCCTTCGATCACCAGGTTCTTGTTCAGGTAGCTCTCGTAGCTGGAGGCGCTGGTCAAGCCTACCTTGCGTCCATCCAGGTCCTTGGCCCCATGAATGCGCTCATCCTTGGCATTGACCACGATCACCGCCGGCGATGCGTAGTATTCCACCGGGAAGTCGAACACTTCGGCGCGGGCTTTGCTGGGCGTCATCGAGCAGATGCAGATGTCGTAGCGGCCGCTCCAGCGGCCGGCGGCGATCACGTCCCACGACGGGGTTTCCAGGCGCAGCTTCACGCCAAGCTTGTCGGCCACAGCCTTGGCCACATCCACGTCGAAGCCGTCGAGTTGGTTCTGATCATTGAGGAAGGAGAACGGCGGGTAGCTCTCCATCAACACGTTGACCATTTCCTTGCGCGATTCAACCCGCTCCAGCGTGGTGCCTGCCAGGGCCTGGGACGCAGTGGCGAGGAACACGAGGCCCGCGCCGAGCACAGTAGAAAAGCGCATGTACATACCTGAAAAGTTTGCCAAAAAAGAGAAAGTGTATTTAATAGTTATAAACCTTTCTCTCATAATGAATTTTATTCATAAATACCTTCAGAGTAGTTATATGACACAGCGCGCGATGGTTATTCTCGACGGGGGCATGGGCCGTGAACTGCAGCGCAGCGGCGCACCGTTTCGTCAGCCCGAATGGTCGGCGCTGGCGCTGACCGAGGCGCCCGAGGCCGTGGTGGGTGTGCATGCGGCGTTCATTGCCGCGGGTGCCCAGGTCATTACCAGCAACAGCTATGCGGTCGTGCCGTTCCACATTGGCGAGCAACGTTTTGCTACAGAAGGCCAGCAACTGGCCAATACCGCCGGCCAGCTGGCGCGTCATGCCGCCGATAACGCTGCACACCCGGTCAAGGTAGCGGGTTCGCTGCCACCGCTGTTCGGCTCTTACCGCCCTGACCTGTTCCAGCCTGAGCGGGTCGAAGAAGTATTGAAGCCGCTGCTCGCCGGCCTGGCGCCACACGTTGATCTGTGGCTGGCCGAAACCCAGAGCGCCATCGCCGAAGTACGTGCCATCCATGCGCACCTGCCCGAAGACGGCCGCCCGTTCTGGGTGTCTTTCACTTTGCAGGACGAGGACGTGGATACGGTGCCGCGCCTGCGTTCCGGTGAGCCGGTGGCTGATGCCGTGCAAGCGGTAGTCGGGCTGGGCGCCGCAGCGGTGCTGTTCAACTGCAGCCAGCCGGAAGTAATCGGCGCGGCCATTGACGTCGCCCGTACCGTTATCGGCCAGCAAGGCGCAGAGGTGGCCATCGGTGCCTACGCCAACGCCTTCCCCCCGCAGCCCAAAGAGGCTACCGCCAACGACGGGCTGGACGAGCTGCGGGAAGACCTGGACCCACCGGGCTACCTCGCCTGGGCCAAGGACTGGCGTGAACGCGGCGCCAGCATGGTGGGCGGCTGCTGCGGCATTGGCCCCGAGCACATTGCCGAGCTGAAGCGTCACCTCGGCTGACAGGTTCAAAGCCTTCTGTACGGCAAGCGAAGCGGCTAAGTTTTGGAATTGCTGGAACTGACGGTAAGGTTTCAGCATCTTCCATGCATCATGCGCCACGGGCAGTCGTGTTCGGACTGCCCAATGATGGAGCGCAGCGCTGAACGCCCGAAGGAGTAACGCCTATGCCTGAAAACCAGAAACGCAGGAGCACCATCAACCCACCTGTCTTTTTCACCAGTGCAGTACTGGTGCTGTTACTGGTGTTGTACTCCACAGTGTTCCAGGCGCATGCCCAAAGCGTCTTCGAGCATGTTCAGCAGTGGATCGTTACCAATGCAGCCTGGTTCTACATCCTCACCGTCGCACTGGTGCTGATCAGCGTCGTCTTCCTGGCCGTAAGCCGCTATGGCGACATCAAGCTGGGCCCGGACCATAGCGAGCCCGACTACCCCAACAAAAGCTGGTTCGCCATGCTGTTCTCTGCCGGCATGGGCATCGGCCTGATGTTCTTCGGTGTGGCCGAACCGGTGATGCACTTCATCAACCCGCCCGTGGGTGACCCCAACACGGTGGCCGCCGCCCGCGAAGCCATGAACATCACCTTTTTCCACTGGGGGCTGCATGCCTGGGCGATCTACGCCATCGTGGCGTTGATCCTGGCCTACTTCAGTTTCCGCAACGGGCTGCCGCTTACCCTGCGCTCGGCGCTGTACCCCTTGATCGGCGAGCGTATCTACGGCCCTATCGGCCATGCAGTGGACATCTTCGCCATCCTGGGCACGGTATTTGGCGTCGCCACCTCGCTGGGCTACGGCGTGCTGCAGATCAACAGCGGGCTGAACCAGTTGTTCGGCCTTCCGATCAGCACCTCGGTGCAGGTCATTCTGATTGCGGTTACCTGTGCACTGGCCACGCTGTCGGTGGCCAGCGGCCTGGACAAGGGCATCCGTATCCTGTCGGAGCTCAACCTGGGCCTCGCTGTGATCCTGATGCTTTTCGTGCTGGCGGTAGGCCCTACGGTATTCCTGCTGCAGGCCTACGTGCAGAACACAGGGGCCTACCTGTCCGATATCGTCAACAAGACGTTCAACCTGTTTGCCTACGAACCCACCGACTGGATTGGCGGCTGGACCTTGCTCTACTGGGGCTGGTGGTTGTCCTGGTCGCCGTTCGTGGGGCTGTTCATTGCGCGCATTTCCCGCGGCCGCACCATTCGCGAGTTCGTTTGCGGCGTGTTGTTCGTGCCGGCCGGTTTCACTTTGCTGTGGATGACGGTGTTTGGCGATTCGGCCATTCACATGATCCTGCACGGCGGCATCAAGGACCTGGCCGCGGTGGTCGACCAGGACAGCTCGGTGGCGTTGTTCGCGTTCCTTGAGCACTTTCCCTGGTCGACAGCCATTTCGATGGTGGCGGTGCTGATGGTCGTGGTGTTTTTCGTCACCTCGGCCGACTCGGGCGCCTTGGTGGTGGATATGCTGGCTTCGTCCGGCAGGGGCCATTCACCACTCTGGCAGCGCGTGTTCTGGTCCGTCAGCATGGGCGCGGTGGCCATTGCCCTGCTGCTGGCCAACGGCCTGAAAGCATTGCAGGCGGCCACCATTGCCAGCGCCTTGCCGTTCGCGATCATCCTGCTGTTTTCCATCTGGGGTTTGTTCAAGGCCCTGGGGCTGGACGCCACACGGCGTGGGCTGCGCACCCAGGCACTGCCAGGTCAGCGGCAGGGCCGTCAGAACCACGGCGGCTGGCAGCGCCGCTTGCGCAACATCGCCATGATGCCGCTTGCGCAACATCGCCATGATGCCGCGCAGGGCGCACGTTACCCGCTTCATCGCCGACGTGGTCAAGCCCGCATGCGAAGAAGTGGCCCAGGAACTGCGCAAACAGGGCTATGAGGTGACCGTGGACGAGCGTGACGACGGCCGCATCACGCTCGAGCTTTCCCATGCCGGTGAAGGGCGCTTCAAGTACGAGGTACGCCCCCGGGCATTCAATACGCCGAGCTTCGTCATGCGCGACGCCGATGACAACAGCGATGCGCGCAAATACTTCCGGGCAGAGGTGTACCTGCGCGAAGGCGGGCAGGACTACGATGTGATGGGCTGGAGCCGTGAGGATGTGATCGGCGACATCCTCGACCAGTACGAGCGCCACTTGCATTACCTGCACGTGGTGAGCTGATGCTGTTTACGTGCGGGCGATCGCCGGAATCGCCCGCACATAGACCAGCTCGCAGACCAGCTCGACCAATGTCTGGGTAATCACCGCCGCTGCCGCCAGCGTGCGCCACTGCTCTGGCAAGGCGAGCGCCAGCGGCAACACCACCAGCGAGTTGCGCGTCGCCGCACTGAACATCACGGCGCGCTTCTGCTGTGCCGGCAAGCCCAGCAGCCTCGCTGTTGCCCAGCCGATGGCCGGTGCCACCAGCGCAAAGCCCAGGTAAACCGGCACTACGGGCAGCAGTTGCGGCAGGTCGTGCAACACAATCCGGATCTGTGAAGCGATCACCACGAACAGCACCAGCGCCATCGCCGGTACGGGCATCCAGGCCCAGGCATCGTTCCATCGGCTCACCCCCCGCCACTTGCCGACCAGGGCACTGGTCCACACGGCCAAGGCCAACGGCACGACGATCATCGCCACGAACGCCTGCACGAAGGGCCCTATCGCCAGGTTCAACGGCTGGCCATCGTCGAGCATGAGCGCCAGGTAAAACGGCAACAGCAGCAGTTGCAGCAGCAACAGCACGGGGGTGGCTGCCAGCATGAGCCGCGCATCGCCTTTGCCCATGTGTGTGAACACCACCACATAGTCGATGCAAGGTGCCAGCAGTACCAGCAGGGCGCCTGCCAGCAAGGCCGGCTGGCCCGTCAGCCCGCGCGTCAGGCTCCACACCAGCAAGGGCACCAGCACGAAATTGGCCAGCAACAAGGCAACCATGAAGCGTCGATTGGCCAGGCTCGCGCGCAGGTCCAGAAAGGGTATCTGCAAGAACATGGCGTACATCAGCACGGCGATGGCGGGTGTGATCAGCACTTCCAGCACTGAAGCACCCGCACTGGCGAAAACGCCGAAAGCGCAGGCCGCCAGCACGGTGGCGAAGTAGATGAGCGTTTGCCGGGTTTCGAGTTGGTCTCTGGTCAAGGCGCTACCTGCTGAAAAAAAATGGCAGCGCCGGTCTTGCAATGCGGCGAAGCGCGAACGTGCTGCGCCGCAAGCCATATGTAAATCCGGCGCGCAAAAAAAACCGGCATTGAGCCTAATGCCTGTCAGTTAAGCGTTACTGGGGCTGCTTTGCAGCCCTTCGCGGGCACGCCCGCTCCCACACGTTTGGCGCTGAACTCAAGAGATGCGCGATCCCTTGTGGGAGCGGGCGTGCCCGCGAAGGGTCGCAAAGCGGCCCCAAATTACTTAACTGACTGGCATTAGGCCTCGAGCCGGGCTTTTCCTCTGGCGATCAGCGATCAGTTGCCGTAAACCGGCAGCTTCTTGCAGATGGCCTTGACCTTTTCACGCACGGCATCGATCACCGCTTCGTTGTTCAGGTCAGCCAGGATGTCGCAGATCCAGCCAGCCAGTTCCTTGCACTCGGCTTCCTTGAAGCCACGGGTGGTGACGGCTGGGGTGCCGAAACGCAGGCCCGAGGTGACGAACGGCGAACGTGGGTCGTTGGGTACCGAGTTCTTGTTGACGGTGATGTAGGCTTTGCCCAGGGCAGCGTCCGCATCTTTACCGGAGATTTCCTGCTTGATCAGCGACAGCAGGAACAGGTGGTTCTGGGTACCGCCGGATACCACGTCGAAACCTCGCTCGATGAACACTTCGGCCATGGCCTGGGCGTTTTTCACGACCTGCTGCTGGTAAGCCTTGAACTCAGGCTGCAGGGCTTCCTTGAAGCAGATGGCCTTGGCGGCGATGACGTGCTCCAGCGGGCCGCCCTGGGCGCCAGGGAACACGGCGGAGTTCAGCTTCTTCTCGATTTCTTCGTTCTTGCGCGCCAGGATCAGGCCGCCGCGTGGGCCGCGCAGGGTCTTGTGCGTGGTGGTGGTGACCACGTCGGCGAACGGTACCGGGTTCGGGTACACGCCAGCGGCAACCAGGCCGGCAACGTGAGCCATGTCGACGAACAGGTAGGCACCCACCTTGTCGGCGATGGCACGGAAGCGGGCGAAGTCCAGCACTTGCGAGTAGGCGGAGAAGCCGGCAACGATCATCTTCGGCTTGTGCTCGACAGCCAGGCGCTCGACTTCGTCATAGTCGATCAGGCCGTTGCCGTCGATGCCGTACTGGATGGCGTTGTACAGTTTGCCCGAGGAGCTTACCGAAGCACCGTGGGTCAGGTGGCCACCGTGGGCCAGGCTCATGCCCAGGATGGTGTCACCGGCCGACAGCAGGGCCAGGTAGACAGCAGCGTTGGCCTGGGAGCCAGCGTGCGGCTGGACGTTGGCGTAATCGGCACCGAACAGCTCTTTGGCACGGTCGATGGCCAGTTGCTCGACGACGTCGACGTACTCGCAACCACCGTAGTAGCGCTTGCCTGGGTAGCCTTCGGCGTACTTGTTGGTCAGCACCGAGCCCTGGGCTTCCATGACAGCCGGGCTGGTGTAGTTTTCCGAGGCGATCAGCTCGATATGCTCTTCCTGGCGCAGGGCTTCTTGCTGCATGGCTTCGAAGAGCTCGGCGTCGTACTTGGCAATGGTCAAATCACGGCTGAACATGGCGGTCCTCAAGGATCGGGGTAGTTTGGGGGGGCATTCTAACCGATTGATTCGCGGCTGGCATATGAAGTGGCGTCAAGTCGCGGACCAATGGGTCTCATGTTGCATCCCGCGCCGTGTCTGGGCTGGGCTGGGATTGGAGTTGACTCTGAAGTCCGGTTTCTGGGGGCGTTGCGCCCCATCGCCGGCAAGCCGGCTCCCACAGGTTTGCACATGGCCGGAAGTTAATGCGGTCGGTGTGGGAGCGGGCCCGCCCGCGAAGAACCCGGCGCGGTGGCTGGCACCGGCTACGCCGGTGTTCGCGGGCACGCCCGCTCCCACAAGGCCCTCCTGAATCAATAGTTGCGATGAGGCCAGTGCAGGCAGCGTCAATGGAACATGAACAACGTCTCGTTGGCGAACTGTGCCTCGAACTGATGCGCCGGCATCGGGCGCCCGAACAGGTAGCCCTGCACTTCGTCGCACCCGTGCTCGCGCAGGAACTCCAGTTGCTCGTGGGTTTCCACGCCCTCGGCGATGACCGCCAGGTTCAGGCTGTGGGCCATGGCGATGATCGCCCGGGCAATCTGCGCGTCCTGCTCGCCTTCGGGCAGGCCGTCGACGAAGGTTCGGTCGATCTTCAGCACGTCGATAGGGAACTGCTTGAGGTAGTTCAGCGACGAGTAGCCGGTGCCGAAGTCATCCACCGCAATGCTCAAGCCAAGGTTCTTCAGGCTGGCCAGTATCTGCAGCGCCTCGTTCACCTCACGCATCAGGATACTCTCGGTCAGTTCCAGCTCCAGGCACGCCGGCGGTAGCCCGCATTCCTCGAGGATGGTGGCAATCCGGGTGCCCAGCTGGCCATCGGAGAACTGCCGCGCCGAGATGTTCACCGAGACCTTCGGCACCCGCACCTTGGCCTTGTGCCAGGCCTTGAGCTGGCGGCTGGCCTCGCGCAGCACCCAGTCGCCCACATCCACCACCAGGCCCAGTTCCTCGATCACCGGGATGAAGTCGCCGGGCGGCACCAGGCCGCGGGTCGGGTGCCGCCAGCGCAGCAGCGCCTCGGCACCGGTCAGGCGTTTGCCATCGCCACTGAACTGCGGCTGGTAGTACAGGATGAACTCGTTCTGCTCCATGGCGTGGCGCAAGTCGCTTTCCAGCTCCAGGCGCTCCAGGGCGCTGGCGTTCATCTCGGCCTGGTAGAACTGGAAGTTGTTCTTGCCGCGTTCCTTGGCGTGGTACATGGCGGTGTCGGCGTTTTTCATCAGCTGGCTCAGCTCGCTGCCATCCTGCGGGCTGAGGGCGATGCCGATACTGGCGGTGACGAAGAACTCGCGGTTTTCCAGCACGAACGGCCGCACCAGGCTGGCAAGGATGTTCTCGGCCACATGGATGGCGCGGTTCAAGGCCATTTCCCGGGTCGCGCGCGGTTGCAGCAGCAAGGTGAATTCGTCGCCGCCCATGCGCGCCACGGTCTCGTCGTCGTCCACGCAGGCCAGCAGGCGCAAGGCCATGTCCTTGAGCATGCGGTCGCCGGCGGCATGGCCAAGCGAGTCGTTGATCGGCTTGAAGCGGTCGAGGTCGAGGAACATCAGCACCACCCAGGCCTTTTGCCGCTCGGCCTGTTGCAGGGCGTTGTACAAACGGTCCTGGAACAGCGTGCGGTTGGGCAGGTGGGTGAGGGCGTCGTAGTAGGCCAGGCGGTGAATGCGTTGCTCGCTGGCCTTGCGCTCGCTGATGTCGGTAAAGAAGCACACGTAGCTCGCCAGGTCGCCCTCATCGTCCAGCACTGCGGTGATGCCGACCCAGGCCGGGTAGTGGTCGCCGTCACGGCGCTTGAGCCACACCTCGCCCTCCCAGCTGCCGCGCTGGTGCAGTTGCTTGACCACGTAGCGCAGGTGGCTTTCCTGCTGTTCGTCGACCGTGAGCATGCTGGGCAACTGGTCGAGCACGTCGCTGACGGCGTAGCCGCTGACCCGGCTGAACGCTTCGTTGGCCTGGACGATATAGCCGGCCGGGTCGGTGATGAGAATCGCCGAGGTCGAGTGCTCGAATACCGTCGCGGCCATGCGCAGGTCTTTTTCTGCGCGGCGCTGCTGGCTGATGTCGCGGCCGACCCCCAGCACACCTTCGAAGCGCTGGTCGTCGTCCCACACCAGCACCAGGCGCAGTTCGATCGGGATCTTGCGGCCATCGGCGCGCAGGCAGTCGAACAGGAACAGCTGGGTCGGCAGCTGGCTGCGCAGCTGGGCCAACTGCTCGGCGTCGCCCATGGCCTTGCTGACCCGCTCCATCAGGCTGTAGATGCCGGTGAGCTGGGCCGGGTTGGCGATGATCGACTGCCAGCCGTTGGTGAAGATCCACTCGGCCTGGTAACCCAGCACGCTCTGCACCGACGGGCTGACGTAGTTGAGCTGGAGCAGGCTGTCGGTGGAGAAGATCACGTCGCTGATGCTTTCGGCCAGCATGCGGTAGCGCTGCTCGCTGTCACGCAGCGACTGGCTGGCCTCGATCTGTACGGTGACATCCTTGCCAACGCCGATGATGCGCGTTACCAGACCTTCGGCGTTGCGGGTCAGTACCTGCTCACGGATGTCGTAGCAGCGCCAACTGCCGTCCCGGTGGCGGAAGCGCAACTGACAGTGCAATTGCTGGTCGTGGCCATTGTTCCGCTGTTGCTGGCGCAAGGCCTGGTAGTGCGCGGCGTCTTCGGGGTGCAGCAGCAGTTCCCAGAAGCGCTCGCCCATGTGTGCCAGCTCGGTACGGTCGTAGCCCAGTGTCTGGCCGAGGTGGCGGTTGCTGAAGATCATCCGCTGGCTGAGCACATCCTGCACATACAGCTGGTCGGGTACGGTGCGCACCACGTCGGACCAGAAGCTTTCGCGCTCCAGCAGCGACAGTTCGACCTGCTTGCGGCTGGTGATGTCGCTGATGCTCAGGATCACCGCCTGGTAGTCACGCCGTTGTTGCGGCAGGCGCGCCATCAACCACAGGTGCAACTCGCCACCCAGCGGTGACGGCAGGCGTACTTCCAGCTCCAGCACCTGGCGCTGTTCGATCAGCGCGTCGATCAGTTGCATGCCGATGCTGTCGCGGCCATCGCCGGTGCCGTCGATCAACCGCTGCCAGGCGCCTTCATGGCAGTCGATGTTCAGTAACTGGCGGGCCACCTGGTTGACTTCGGTGATCTTCAGTTCCAGCAGCAGGGACCGGCGCAGGCCTGGATCCAGGGCCAGGCTGTGCTTGAGTGCGGCGCGGTTGCGCAGGTGGTAGCGGTCCAGCTGGCCCGGCAGGCTCGACAAGTCGAGCACGCACAGGGCCACGCCGGTGCCTTCGAAAATTTCCTGGTAGCGCCGGCGGTCTTCCTGCAGCGCACGCTGGCGCCGGCGCATGTTGATCAGGGCCAGCACCGGCAGCAGGGCGCAAAACAGCACCAGCAGGCATTTGCCGATCAGCGCCGGCAGCAGCTTCTGTTGCATCAGCTTGGCGTCGAACAGGCCGCGCAGTTGCCAGGTGCTGTTGTCGATGAAGGCCAGCATCACGCTTTGCAGCGGGTCATCGCTGGTAGCGGTGGGGGCATGGCGCTGCAGCACTTCGCCAGTGCGGCTGTTTTCCAGCAGCCATAACGGATGGGTGCCGCTGTCCAGGTGCAGGGTGAGCTCGCGGTAGTAGTCTGGCGACAGGCGCAGCAGCCAGTAGCCGCGTTCCTGCTCGGTGGCCTGGCGCAGCAGCATGTACAGCGCGTGGTTGTCGGGCGAATTGGTGAAGAAGTACGCACGCCCCTGGTTCAGCGCCAGCAACTCGTCCAGCCACTGCCGGTCCGGGCTGCCGGCCAGGCTGTCGGCGCGCAGCTGCCCGGTGCTGTCCAGCCAGGCCAGGCTTTGCAGGTCGGGCAGGCGCTGGCGCAGGGTATCCACCAGGCTGGGCATGGCTGCGGGCGTCGGCGGGTTGATGTAGGGCTGTACCACATTCAGCGCCTGCTGGGCCTTGAACGCCATGTTCAGGTTCAGGTGGTCGGCCATTTCCACGCTGGCATCCAGGCTCTGCGCGCGCAGGTCGGCCTGGGTGTGGTTGAACTGGGCGAACAGTTGCCACAGCAGCAGGCCCAGCAGGATCAGGGCCAGCAGCGCCAACGTGCCCTTGATCGACCCGCGCAGGGTAGAGGCGGGTGCTTCAGGCGCGGAACGCAGTGACGACGGGTGAGTAAGATTGATCAAGCGCTGATCCTGCGATTGGGCTGGCGATGGCAGGGACGAAACGTGCACGGCATGTACCGGTGTCCGGCAGTCACACCGTGGTGGCGCACTATAAGGCCGGACAGCCGAAACCGGCTAGCATGCCTACGATTATGGCAAAGTGCCAGCCATCTGGACCGATGGCGACTGCCCGCCGGTTCGGCAAGCCCCTGCAACCTGTGCGAGAATGCCGCCCGCTTTACATGACAACGCATCGGAGATGTTCGCTTTTGGTTACTCACTTTTCCTCCAATGGCCTCGATTCCGCCTGTGGGCGTAGCAGTCAGACCCTTGTCAGCACTGCCGTGACCGAGGACGTATCCTGCAAGTCTTGCCAGCGTTCGCTGAGCAAACCTGAAGCGGCCAGTTCGGCCAAGCCCAAGGCCCCGTCGCTGGCTGAACTGCGCAAGACCGCCAAGGCGGCAGCGCCGGCAGTGGCTGCGGCCCACAAGCCTGCAGCCAAGGTGGTCAGCACTGCCCCTGCGGCCGCCAAACCCGCGAATGTTGCCGAGCAGCAGCCTGCCCGCAGCAGTGGCTTCAGCGTGAAGTCTGCCTGGGCCGCGCGCCTGGCCGAGCAGGGTGACCGTTGCCGGTTGCCGCGTGGCAAGGCCCGGCAGCGTCACGTCTGAGCCATCTCGGCAGCGGTGCCGCCCCTTTCGCGGCTAAAGTCATGAAAGGGCCGCCACAGGCAACACATTTCCCCATAGATCACACCGTTCCCTGCCCACCATCGCCCCGCCTATGAAACGCCGTGCGATGGCGTAGAATGGTCGCCTTTGTTCAATTACACCCAAACACACATCTCCCTGGTCAGCGCGCCAGGGCGATCGTCGATGTCTTTACTTACCTGATTAGAGGGCTTGGTTTTGGCTCAATACGTCTACACCATGCATCGGCTGAGCAAGGTCGTGCCGCCGAAGCGGGAAATTCTCAAGAACATTTCCCTGTCATTCTTCCCAGGCGCCAAGATTGGCGTGCTCGGCCTGAACGGCGCCGGTAAGTCGACCCTGCTGCGGATCATGGCGGGCGTCGACAAGGAATTCGACGGCGAAGCCCGTCCGATGCCCGACATCAACGTGGGCTACCTGCCCCAGGAACCGCAACTGGACCCGAGCAAGACGGTCCGCGAAGTGGTCGAAGAAGCGGTCAGCGTGATCAAGGACGCCCAGGCCCGCCTGGACGAGGTGTACGCTGCCTACGCCGAACCAGATGCCGACTTCGACAAGCTGGCCGCCGAACAGGCCAAGTTGGAAGCCATCCTGCAGGCCGCCGATGGCCACAACCTGGAGCGCCAGCTGGACGTCGCTGCCGACGCCCTGCGCCTGCCGGCCTGGGACGCCCGCATCGAGCACCTGTCCGGTGGTGAGAAGCGCCGTGTGGCCCTTTGCCGCCTGCTGCTGTCGGCCCCCGACATGCTGCTGCTCGACGAACCAACCAACCACCTGGACGCCGACTCGGTGGCCTGGCTGGAGCGCTTCCTGCACGACTTCCCGGGCACGGTGGTGGCGATTACCCACGACCGTTACTTCCTCGACAACGTCGCTGGCTGGATCCTGGAACTGGACCGTGGCGCCGGCATCCCGTACGAAGGCAACTACTCGGGCTGGCTGGAAGCCAAGTCCGAGCGCCTGGCGCAGGAGTCCAAGCAGCAAAGCGCCCATGAAAAGGCCATGAAAGAGGAACTGGAATGGGTGCGCAAAGGCGCCAAGGCCCGCCAGTCCAAGTCCAAGGCCCGCCTGCAGCGCTTCGAAGAAATGCAGTCGCAGGAATTCCAGAAGCGTAGCGAAACCAACGAGATCTACATCCCGGCCGGCCCACGCCTGGGTGACAAGGTCATCGAGTTCAAGAACGTCACCAAGGGCTATGGCGACCGCGTACTGATCGACAACCTGTCGTTCGCCATGCCAAAAGGCGCGATCGTCGGCGTGATCGGTGGTAACGGTGCTGGTAAGTCCACCCTGTTCCGCATGCTGATGGGCAAGGAACAGCCGGATTCGGGCAGCATCGAAATCGGCGAAACCGTGCAACTGGCTTGCGTCGACCAAAGCCGCGAAGACCTGGACGGCAGCAAGACCGTGTTCCAGCAGGTGTCCGACGGTTCCGACATGATCAAGATCGGCAACTACGAGATCCCGTCGCGCACTTACGTTGGCCGTTTCAACTTCAAAGGCGGCGACCAGCAGAAGTTCGTCAAGGACCTGTCCGGTGGTGAGCGGGGTCGCCTGCACCTGGCGTTGACGCTGAAGGAGGGCGGTAACGTCCTGCTGCTCGACGAACCGTCCAACGACCTGGACGTGGAAACCCTGCGTTCGCTGGAAGAAGCCCTGCTGGACTTCCCGGGCGCCGCGATCGTGATTTCCCACGACCGTTGGTTCCTGGACCGTGTGGCGACCCACATCCTGGCGTACGAAGACGACTCGAACGTGGTGTTCTTCGAGGGTAACTACACCGAGTACGAAGCCGACCGCAAAAAGCGTCTGGGTGACGCTGCTGCCCAGCCGCACCGGGTACGGCACAAGAAACTGGCCCAGTAAGCCAGTGTCTTGATGCACAGGAATGGGGCCCTTGGTGGCCCCATTTTTGTGCCTGCCGTTTACGGGTGTGGCTGTTTGAAGGCCAGTATTGCGGCTGTTTTTGTATACACTTATATAAAACGCACCAAATAAATTCAGAAAAACGACATATCGCCCTGTTCCGGTGCGATTGCTTCTTGGTACATTCCCGAAAAACCAATAAGTCCAAAATCTTCGGTGAGATGTCTACCATGATCGAATCTGTCGACAGTTTCCTCGCGCGCCTGCAACAGCGCGACCCAGGCCAGCCTGAGTTTCATCAGGCAGTGGAAGAAGTGCTGCGCACGCTGTGGCCCTTCCTGGAAGCCAACCCTCATTACCTGCAGTCCGGCATCCTGGAGCGTATGGTCGAGCCGGAGCGTGCGGTGCTGTTTCGCGTGTCGTGGGTCGATGACCAGGGCAAAGTGCAGGTCAACCGCGGCTACCGTATCCAGATGAGCAGCGCCATCGGCCCGTACAAGGGCGGCTTGCGCTTCCACCCCTCGGTCAACCTCAGCGTGCTGAAATTCCTGGCCTTCGAGCAGGTCTTCAAGAACTCCCTGACTTCGCTGCCCATGGGGGGTGGCAAGGGCGGGTCGGACTTCGACCCCAAAGGCAAGAGCGACGCCGAAGTGATGCGCTTCTGCCAGGCGTTCATGAGCGAGCTGTACCGCCACATCGGCGCCGACTGCGACGTGCCGGCCGGTGACATCGGCGTGGGTGCCCGCGAAATCGGCTTCATGTTTGGCCAGTACAAGCGGCTTGCCAACCAGTTCACGTCGGTACTGACCGGCAAGGGGATGATCTACGGTGGCAGCCTGATTCGCCCCGAAGCCACCGGCTACGGTTGCGTGTATTTCGCCGAGGAAATGCTCAAGCGCCAGGACAAGCGCATCGACGGCCGTCGCGTGGCGGTGTCGGGCTCGGGCAACGTTGCCCAGTATGCCGCGCGCAAGGTCATGGACCTGGGCGGCAAAGTGATCTCCATGTCGGACTCCGAAGGCACGCTGTATGCCGAAGCCGGCCTGACCGATGCCCAGTGGGAAGCACTGATGGCGCTGAAGAACGTCAAGCGGGGCCGTATCAGCGAGCTGGCCGAGCAGTTCGGCCTGGAGTTCCGCAAGGGCCAGACCCCTTGGAGCCTGGCATGCGACATCGCCTTGCCGTGCGCCACGCAGAATGAACTGGGCGCCGAAGACGCCCGTACCTTGCTGGCCAACGGCTGTATCTGCGTGGCCGAAGGCGCCAACATGCCGACCACCCTGGAAGCGGTGGATATCTTCCTGGAAGCCGGCATCCTCTATGCCCCGGGCAAAGCATCCAACGCCGGCGGTGTGGCCGTGTCTGGCCTGGAGATGTCGCAGAATGCCATGCGCCTGCTGTGGACTGCCGGCGAAGTGGACAGCAAGCTGCACAACATCATGCAATCGATCCACCATGCTTGCGTGCATTATGGTGAAGAGGCGGATGGCCGGGTCAATTACGTGAAAGGTGCGAACATCGCCGGCTTTGTCAAAGTGGCGGATGCGATGTTGGCTCAGGGCGTGGTTTGATCCGGGATCGCAGGGGGCCGCTCTGCGGCCCGTCGCGATACAAAGCACCTCACCCTTCAGCGATCACGTCAGTCACTTCGATCAGCAATTCCCCAACCGGCCGCTGCCACACCACCTCATCCCCCGGCCCCGCCCCCAGCAAGGCCCGCCCCAACGGCGACCCCCAGTTGATCAGGCCGCGCCCGGCATCCGCCTCATCCTCGCCCACCAGCCGTACCTCATGCGCCTGGTCTTGCGCGTCGACAAAGCGTACCCGGCTGCCAATCTGCACCTTGCTGTGCGACGTCGCGGGCGGTACCACCTGGGCGCTCTGCACCCGCGCGCTGAAGTACCGCAGGTCGCGCTCGGTATCGGCCAGCCGCTGCTTGTCCACACGCTCGCCCTGCGCCTGCAGGTCGCTGCGCAAGGCATTCAACTCGGCCACACGTTCCTGCAACTGGCGCAGGCCGCTGGCGGTCACATAGTTGGGTTGCTCACTGACGCGCCGCTCTACCGGTTGATCGGCCTGGGCGGCGGCCTGGTCCTCATTGACGAATGCTCGGCTCATGCAAGGCCTCCTTGTGCAGAAGACCATCATGGCAGGCCGCGGGTTTAAAGAAATGTCCGTTAACGACCTCAGTCGTGGCGATAGGCCTTGGCGGCGCCACGGTCCTTTTCCTGCTGCCACTCGCGGTCGCGCTGGTCCCAGAAGCGCTCGTGGTACTGGCGCTGCTCTTCAGTGTTCTGCATGGCCTGGCACTGGCGAAAGCCATCGTCCCAGCCGGTTTCGTACTGGCGCTCGTGCAGGTAGCGGGGTACGTCCTTGCGAAAGTCGCCGGCCATGGTGCCGGCGGCCTGGTGGCCACTGCTGCAACCGTCCTGAAAGCCATCGGCATAGGCAGGGGGATAGCCGTTGGCGAGCATTTGCTCGTGTGTGGTTTCACAACCTGACAGCAACAACGCAATGCACACGCCGAACCAGTACCGCGACATAACCACCTGACCCTCCCGTCGATAGGGGCAAGTCTAGGTGGCGATTTGTCGGGTTGGTGTCAAAACAGTGTCAAAGAGTTGGTTGGGCCACACTGTTGCCTGTGCAGGCAACCCGCAATCTTCAGTAGTGGTACCACTTCAGCTCCAGCATCACCTCATTCTGCGCAGTGGCCAGGTGGCTGAACTCACGCGAAGCACTCAACCTCACCCCCAGGTTCTGGCTGATTTCCCATTGCTGGTTCAGGCTCAGGCTGCGACGTACTTCGCCATTGGTGAAGTAATCACCTTTGGCCTCCAGGGTCATGTTGCCCAGCCCGTTGCGCCACAGCAGCCCGCCATTGAACCCCGCGGCCGGGGCAATGAATTCGGCGAAGTCGTTGTGGCGTTCGACCCGCACCGTGCCCAGGGCAAAACCGAGCAAGCCATCGGCCAGTTGCCAGGTGCCGCCGGCGCCACCATTCACATGGCTTACCAGCACCTCGTCATCATGCTTGCCGGGTACCCGCTCCAGGCCGCCAGCCACTTGCCATGACCAAGGCTTGAGCAAGGCGTTGCGTGGGGTCAGCGAGCGGATGGTGGCCAAGTCCAGGCGTTGTACCTGCCAGTCGTTGCCTTCGTACTGGCGCACCTTCAATTGCAGGATTTCGATCTGGGCGCCCAGCGGGAAGCCATAGGCGTTGTCGTTCAGGTCGTGGTAGGCCATGCGCAGGCCATACTCGGCGTAGGCACGGTCCTCGCGGGTGCCCACCCCCAGTTGCCAGGTCCGTGAGTCATGGCCGTCTTCGGGCAGGCCGGGGCGCTCTACCTGCAGCGGCGGGGGCGGGTTGCCGTTGATCGCCCGCAGCAGTTCGAAGCTGCGCTTGGCTTGGCCCGGGTCACGCTCCTGACCGTTGGCACGGTAGCGCTCGAGGCGATAGGCGGCGTCCTGCACCAGCGCCTGGCGCTCGCGGGGCAGCGCCTTGAACGCAGGGCTCTGCAGTTGCGCGGTGTCGGCGCTGACCGCCAGCACCTGTTGCTTTTCGTTGTGGTCCAGCGGCTCGGCGCGGGCCAGCAGCTCACGTTCGCGCGAAGGGCGGTAGGTTTCGCTGGCGACCAGGCCGGACTGCTTCACGGCCTTGACCGTGTCGGTGGGGATAGCGGTCAGCGGAAACTGCGATGTCAGGTCCAGGCTTGGGCGGGCCACCTGCAGCAGTTCCAGCAGGCGGTACGAGCAGTTTTCGTCGAAGAAGAAGTAATCGAACTGAATCTGCTTCAGTTCCCACACATGCTCGACCATGCGCCCGGTTTCCTGTGGGGTCAGGTCCAGCTGGTATTCCCACAGGTCGCGGTTTTCCAGGCTGCGGTATTCGGAGAGCTTCTCTTGGTAGGGCATCAGCGCGAACAGCCCCGGGTAGCCGCCCATCAGGCCTTTCCAGGCATACAGGATGCTGTTGTCGCTGCCTTCGATGTAGGCGCCGAAGTTGATCGCGTAGCTCAGCAGCGTGGTGTCGTCGCTGCGGGTAGTGGACTGGTCGATGCGCAGCAGGGTGTGGCCGAACATCGACGAGGGGCTGTTCAGGTAGGCCGCCGGGAAAATCAGCGCGGCGCTGTGCGGGTCGACCGATTTGTACCAGGTGTTGAACGCCTGGCAGTCCGGTTGTGGCAAGCCTTGCAAATTCAGCTGCTCACGCAGCCAGCGGGTGCGTGCGGGGAATACGCACTGGGCATGTTTGTCGCCGAGGCTGGCCGGGGCGTACAGGGCTTGCACCGTGGCTTGCAGCTCCTGGTCGGGGTGGTGCGCACCGTCTTTGGCCAGGAAGAACGCGTCATCGTCCACATAGCTGCGCCAGCCGCCGAGCTTGGCGGTTTCGTAATGACCCAAGGCAATCCAGTAGGGGGTATTGGCCAGTTGCTGGAGGCGGCCTTGATCCAGCACAGGGGCGGCGTGAACAGGGGCGGCGTGAACAGGGGCGCAGACACACAGCGCGAGGGCAGCGAAGCGTTTGAGCATATCGGGCAACTACTTCTGAACGATGCCGAAAAAGGCGAAACCCGCCCCCGAAGGGGCGGGAGCTGCAGCTTAGGCCTCGGTAGCGTATTTGGCCAGGCGTGGGTCGCCCTTCAGTACAGCGAGGGTGTTGCTGTGGACAGTTTCAGCGGTGACGTCGGCGCTGCTGAAGATCTGGTTGAAGTGCTGGTGGGTGACCGAGTTGAAGTAGCCACGGTCTTCCGGGGCCACGCCGAGTACCACGGCATAGGTGGTCAGTGCTTCACCTTGGCCCATGGCCATGTCTTCGGAAAGCTCGTTCATCATGCCGTTCATGGCGAACCAGGACTTGCCGCCGTAGGTCAGCGAAGCCTTGGTCGAGCAGCCGTTGGTGCCGGAGGTCATACCGAAGGTGGCGTTACCAGAGGTGCCGTTGGTGGTGGAAGCCAGGAAGTGAGCCGGCGTGCCGCGCTGGCCCTCGAACAGCATGTTGCCCCAGCCGCAGTTCGGGCCGCCTGGCGCTTCTGCCATGGCGTTGAGCGAGACCACGGTGAACAGAGTACCCAGAAGAATCCGTTTCATAGCTTTTTTCTCTTTGTCATAACCAAGGGTCAGGGTTTCTGGCAACTCGGTTGCCAGGTCGGGAAAGCATTTCACCCACCCGCGCAGCTTGGAGTTTAGGCACGATCTAAAGGTTGCGTTGTTGATTGCGAAAAATTTGCTGTTCGAATACCTGCTCTGGCGGTGAGGTGCGGCGATATAAAGTCCCCTGGAGCCTTGCAAGGCGCGCGCGGGCAGCGCCAGAATGCTGCGTATCTGCCCCGCCGAAGTAAGGAAACCCAATGCCCGATCCTGTCGCTGCGCGCCTGCGTCTTGCGCCTGAAGCCCTGACCCGGCGTTTCTCACCCGAGCAGTTTGCCTTTACCAATACCGACGATCTGGAGCCGTTTCGCGGAGTCCTGGGCCAGGAACGTGCTGTCGAGGCCCTGCAGTTCGGCGTGGCCATGCCACGCCCTGGTTACAACGTGTACGTGATGGGCGAGCCCGGCACCGGGCGTTTCTCGTTCGTCAAACGCTACCTCAAGGCCGAAGGCAAACGCCAGCAGACCCCGGCCGACTGGGTATACGTCAACCACTTCGACGACACCCGCGAGCCGCGGGCACTGGAGCTGCCGTCCGGCACCGCCACCGAGTTCATCGCCGACATGGGCGGGCTGATCGACAACCTGCTGGCCACCTTCCCGGCGGTGTTCGAGCACCCGTCGTACCAGCAGAAGAAGGGCGCCATCGACCGCGCCTTCAACCAGCGCTATGACCGTGCCCTGGATGTGATCGAGCGGGCGTCGCTGGAGAAGGACGTGGCCTTGTACCGCGACTCCAGCAACGTCGCCTTTACCCCCATGGCCGATGGCAAGGCGCTGGACGAAGCGGAATTCGCCCAGTTGCCGGAAGAGGTGCGCGAGCAGTTCCACGAAGACATCGCCCAGCTCGAGGAGCAGCTGAACGAGGAGTTGGCCAGCCTGCCGCAGTGGAAGCGCGAGTCGAACAACCAGTTGCGCCAGCTGAACGAAGAAACCATCACCCTGGCCTTGCAACCGCTGCTGGCGCCGCTTTCGGAAAAGTACGCCGAGAACGCCGCGGTCTGCGCCTACCTGCAATCGGTGCAATTGAACCTGCTGCGCACCGTGGTCGAGCAACTGGTCGATGACAGCAAGACCGACGCCGTTGCTCGCAAGCTGCTGGAAGAGCAATACGCGCCAAGCCTGGTCGTGGGCCACTACGCCAACGGTGGCGCACCGGTGGTGTTCGAGCCGCATCCGACCTACGACAACCTGTTTGGCCGCATCGAATACAGCACCGACCAGGGCGCGCTGTATACCTCGTATCGCCAGTTGCGCCCGGGGGCGCTGCACCGGGCCAATGGCGGCTTCCTGATCCTCGAAGCCGAGAAGATGCTGGGCGAACCGTTCGTGTGGGACGCGCTCAAGCGTGCGCTGCAATCGCGCAAGCTGAAAATGGAATCGCCGATCGGTGAGCTGGGCCGGGTGGCTACTGTCAGCCTGCAGCCGCAGATGATCCCGCTCAATGTCAAGCTGGTGATCATCGGCTCGCGGCAGCTGTACTACGCACTGCAGGACCACGACTCTGACTTCCAGGAGATGTTCCGCGTGCTGGTCGACTTCGACGAAGACATGCCCATGGTCGACGAGAACCTGGAGCAATTCGCCCAGCTGTTGCGCACCCGCACCAACGAAGAAGGCATGGCGCCGCTGACCAGCGATGCGGTGGCGCGCCTGGCCACGTTCAGCGCACGCCTGGCGGAGAACCAGTCGCGCTTGTCGGCCCGTATCGGCGACCTGTTCCAGCTGGTCAGCGAAGCCGACTTCATCCGCCAGCTGGCCGGTGACGAAATGACTGACGCCGGCCATATCGAGCGGGCGCTCAAGGCCAAGGCCACTCGTACCGGCCGGGTATCGCAGCGGGTACTGGACGACATGCTTGCCGGCATCATCCTGATCGACACTGAGGGTGCGGCGATTGGCAAGTGCAACGGGCTGACGGTGCTGGAAGTCGGCGATTCGGCGTTCGGCATGCCGGCACGTATTTCGGCCACGGTTTACCCGGGCGGCAGCGGTATCGTCGACATCGAGCGAGAGGTCAACCTGGGCCAGCCGATCCACTCCAAGGGGGTGATGATCCTCACCGGTTACCTGGGCAGCCGCTACGCCCAGGAATTCCCGTTGGCGATTTCCGCGAGTATCGCCCTGGAGCAGTCCTACGGCTATGTCGACGGTGACAGCGCCTCGCTGGGCGAGGCGTGCACGCTGATCTCGGCCTTGTCGCGTACACCGCTCAAGCAGTGCTTCGCCATTACTGGCTCGATCAACCAGTTTGGTGAAGTGCAGGCCGTGGGTGGGGTGAACGAGAAAATCGAGGGCTTCTTCCGCCTGTGCGAAGCGCGTGGCCTGACGGGCGAGCAGGGAGTCATCATCCCGCGTGCCAACGTGGCTACCCTGATGCTCGACGAGCGTGTGTTGCAGGCTGTGGAAAACGGCATGTTCCACGTCTACGCCGTCAGCCAGGCCGACGAGGCGCTCAGCCTGCTGGTAGGTGAAGAGGCCGGGGTGCTGGATGACAAGGGCCAGTTCACCGAGGGCAGTGTCAACGCCCGGGTGGTGGAACGCCTGCGGGAAATCGCCGAGATGATCAGTGAGGAGGAGATCGAAAGGGCGGAAAAGGAGCGCCTTGAGGAAGTCATCGCCCAGGCCAAGCCCGCCTGAGTCAATAAACCGGCGCTGGCGGCCATGTGCTACCGTTCAGCGCCGGTTTTCCAACTTTCTGTTTTCCTCTTCTATGCTGGAACTTAAGGAAGGAACAGCGTTCAGGATGGAAACAGCCTGAGGGTTTCAGGCTGAACAAGGCTCATTGGAGGGGACGCGGCCATGCGCAACCTCAGCCTCACACGCCAGTGCCTGGGCCTGGTGACCCGCATCGAATGCAGCATCCGCCCATTGGCCGGCGACACCGGCATGTGGACCTTGCTGTTCGCCGCCGGCATGGCCGGTGAACAACCCTCTGCAATCAAGGCCCAGGGGCCGTTCCATGGGCCAATGGTGGCCGAGTCGGTGCTGCATGCCATCGTCGACAGCCTGACCCTGCACGGGTACCAAGTGGCAGAAGACCCGCAGATCTGGTGTTTGCACCTGCAGGCGCAGCTGCGCCGGATCAACGGCGAGCGCTGCCGGAACCTGGGGGACTACCAGTTCCATCCGGAGACCTGAGCGAGCGCTAGGGCCGCTTTGCGGGCCGATCGCGACGCAAGGCCGCCCTACAGGGGGTCGTGGTCGCCTGGATCGGGCTTTTGCTGCAACAGGTGGCTGGCTATACTCGCCGTCGCTTTTTAGTCACCTGATGAGTCCCGAACTTCATGGAACGTATCCTCGAAAACGCGATGTATGCCTCGCGCTGGCTGCTCGCCCCGATCTACTTCGGCCTGTCACTCGGCCTGCTGGCCCTGGCGCTGAAATTTTTCCAGGAAGTGGTCCACGTCCTGCCCAACGTCTTCGCCCTCAGTGAAGCCGACCTGATCCTGGTGATCCTGTCGCTGATCGACATGTCGCTGGTGGGCGGCCTGCTGGTGATGGTGATGATTTCCGGCTACGAGAACTTCGTCTCGCAACTGGACATCGACGAAAGCAAGGAAAAGCTCAACTGGCTGGGCAAAATGGACTCTTCGTCGCTGAAGATGAAGGTGGCCGCATCGATCGTGGCCATTTCGTCCATTCACCTGCTGCGCGTGTTCATGGACGCACAGAACATCTCCACCGACTACCTGATGTGGTACGTGATCATTCACATGACCTTCGTGGTTTCGGCGTTCTGCATGGGCTACCTGGACAAGCTGACCAAGCACTGAGTCGTACAGGGCTGTTCGCGCGCGCAGCCTTTGGCCTGGTAGCTGCTCGCGGCGGCCCAGTGTGCTAGGCTGCTCGCCCTTTTCATCAAGGGCGCGGCTGCACTGCGCCCTGCAGTGGAGCACGACAATGTCCGAACTCAACCTGTCCACCGACGAAACCCGCGTCAGCTACGGCATTGGCCGTCAGCTGGGCGGCCAGCTGCGCGACAACCCACCACCAGGCGTCAGCCTGGAAGCGATCCTGGCCGGCCTGACCGACGCTTTCAACGGCGCCGACAGCCGCGTCAGCGAAGCCGACCTGTCGGCCAGCTTCAAGGTCATCCGCGAAGTGATGCAAGCCGAAGCGGCGGCCAAGGCCGAAGCCGCTGCTGCCGCGGGCAAGGAATTCCTGGTCGAGAACGCCAAGCGTGACGGCATCACTACCCTGGCTTCCGGTCTGCAGTTCGAAGTGCTGACTGCCGGCGACGGCGCCAAGCCAAGCCGTGAAGACAACGTGCGCACGCACTACCACGGCACCCTGATCGACGGCACTGTGTTCGACAGCTCCTACGAGCGTGGCCAGCCGGCTGAATTCCCGGTCGGCGGCGTGATCGCTGGCTGGACCGAAGCCCTGCAGCTGATGAACGCAGGCAGCAAATGGCGCCTGTACGTGCCGAGCGAGCTGGCTTACGGCGCCCAAGGCGTGGGCAGCATCCCGCCGCACAGCGTGCTGGTGTTCGACGTCGAGCTGCTCGACGTTCTGTAAGATCGCCGGGGCCGCTTTGCGGCCCATTCGCGGGCTCGCCCGCTCCCACAGGTGTCGCGTTAGCAGTACTTGTGGGAGCTGGCTTGCCAGCGATGAGGCCGGCGCTGCCAACCTCAATTCCAATCCGTTCCCGTAGGGCGCAACGCCCGCGCATAGCAGAACAGAAACAGATTGCGCACCAGCTCCTTCAATACCCCCGGTTCACTCGAATTCAACCCGCTCATGTCCAGGTCGCCCTGGTCACGCAGTTCGTCGAGGGCTTCTGCTTCGAGTACCGCGCACACCTCGCCGGTTTCCCGATGAAGAATGCGCAGGTAGGGGTGAGGGCGGTCCAGCCAGGCGTCGATCAGATAAGTCATGGCTACTCTCCTTGGAAATCGATTCCAATGAGAATAATTCTTATTATCAGAATAGCAAGCGCCAATTGGCGGAATTCATGTAATCAGACTTTGCGAACGAACTCGGACTTCAGCTTCATGGCGCCGATGCCGTCGATCTTGCAGTCGATGTCGTGGTCGCCATCGCACAGGCGGATGTTCTTGACCTTGGTGCCGACCTTGACCACCAGGGATGAACCCTTGACCTTCAGGTCCTTGATCACGGTGACGGTGTCGCCATCCTGCAGGATGTTGCCGACCGAATCCTTTTTCACCACCTCGTCGCTGGCAGCCTCGGCATCGCCGCTGGCCGACCACTCGTGGGCGCATTCAGGGCAGATCAGCTGAGTGCCATCCTCATAGGTGTATTCGGAATTGCATTTCGGGCAGGGTGGCAGAGTGCTCACTTCGGTTCCTCAAACAAACAGACGGGCGGTAGAAAGCCCGCATTGTAAAAGGTATTTTTCCAGAAGGGATTATGTCCGGACAAAAGCAACCGCGGGCTTGCCCGCTCCCACAGTGTTGGTATCAACCTGTGGAAGCGGGCAAGCCCGCGAAGAAGCGGCTCGGTCTGTCAGTGCGTGCGCGCGACTGCAAACTCGCTCAGCTCAACCAGCGCATCGCGGTACTCGCTGGCTGGCAGCACCTCAAGGCACGCAATGGCGCGCTTCACGTAATCACGAGCCAGCTCTGCGGTGTACTGCAGCGCACCCGATTCCTCGACTGCCACGCGAATCTGCTCGAGGTCTTCCAGGCCGCCCTTCTGAATGGCCTGGCGCACCAGCGCAGCCTGTTCGGCAGTGCCTTCGCGCATGGTATAGATCAGCGGCAGGGTAGGCTTGCCTTCGGCCAGGTCGTCGCCAACGTTCTTGCCCAGCGTCTGCGAGTCGCCCTTGTAGTCCAGCAGGTCGTCGACCAGCTGGAAGGCCACGCCCAGGTGGTCGCCGAAGGTTCGCAGGGCTTCGCGCTGCGCGTCCGTGGCTTCGGCCAGCGCCGCGGCGCTGTGGGTGGAGGCTTCGAACAGCATGGCCGTCTTGCCCCGGATGACCTCCATGTAGACTTCCTCGGTGGTGCTGGCGTCGCGTACCCGCGACAGCTGCAGCACCTCACCCTCGGCGATCACCCGGGTGGCCTTGGACAGGATCTGCATGACCGGCATCGAGCCCAGCTCGACCATCATTTCGAACGAGCGCGAATAAAGGAAGTCACCCACCAGCACGCTCGGCGCGTTACCCCACAGGGCATTGGCGGTGGAGCGGCCGCGGCGCATGCCGGACATGTCGACCACATCGTCGTGCAGCAGGGTGGCGGTGTGCAGGAACTCGATGGTGGCAGCCAGCAGGCGCAGGTCGTCGCCTTCACGGCCCAGGGCCTTGCCACACAGCAGGACCAGCAGGGGGCGCAGGCGCTTGCCGCCGGCGGACGTGATATAGTCGCCGATCTTCGATACCAGCGGCACGCGCGAGGTCAGCTGCTTCTTGATGATCTCGTCGACGGCGCTGAAATCATCAGCTACCGCGCGGTAGAAGGTTTGGGGTTGCATCGGCTGCTCCAGTGAGGTTGCGCGGCATGCTAGGTCGCAGGTCCCGGTGTGTCAAGGCGCGGTGCCAGCTGGCCGGGGGCGGCACTTGCAAGCAAAACCGTGGTTGCGTACAATCGCGCACCCTAACTTCCTGGGCAGCACCTGCCTTACGCAATTGCGCCGGGCCGTTCCAGCCCTGTGCAGCCATGCCAGCCAATACTCATCATATAAAGCGCTGGGTGAGCAGGATTATCGGAGAAATACCATGTCTTACGCAGTAATCGTTACCGGCGGCAAGCAGTACAAAGTCGCTGAAGGTGAATTCCTCAAGATCGAAAAACTGGAAGTCGCCACTGGCGAATCCGTGACTTTCGATCGCGTCCTGCTGGTCGCCAACGGTGAAGAAGTCACCATCGGTGCTCCAGTTGTTGCTGGCGCTAAAGTAGTGGCCGAAGTCGTTTCGCAAGGCCGCCACGACAAGGTTCGCATCATCAAGTTCCGTCGTCGTAAGCACCACATGAAGCGTATGGGCCACCGCCAGTGGTTCACCGAGATCAAAATCACCGGTATCCAGGCTTAATCCCCTAGATCCCCTGAATTTATTTGGAGAATTGAACCATGGCTCACAAGAAGGCTGGTGGTAGTACTCGTAACGGTCGCGACTCAGAATCGAAACGCCTTGGCGTGAAGATGTATGGCGGCCAGGTTATCAAGCCAGGCAACATCATCGTCCGTCAGCGCGGCACCGAATTCCACGCTGGCTACGGCGTTGGCATGGGCAAGGACCACACCTTGTTCGCCAAGATCGAAGGCGTGATCAAGTTCGAGAAGAAAGGCGAGTTCATGCGCCGTTACGTGAGCATCGTCGCCGCTTAATCGCGACGTCGCTCCAGAAGCCCCGTCATGCGACGGGGCTTTTTCGTTTGTGGTGAGCCTCTTGCAAAGCTGTTTGTCTGGGTTGCCGGCGTTGGTTTCTACGGTCGTACGGGGCCGCCGCGCTCATTTTTGCAAGAGCCTCATGTTTTTGAGTCATTCAGCTCGTCTGCCGACGAGAGGCGGTTTTAATGAAGTTTGTTGACGAAGTATCTATTCGGGTCAAGGCCGGTGACGGCGGCAACGGTTGCATGAGCTTCCGTCGCGAGAAGTTCATCGAGAACGGTGGCCCCAATGGCGGGGATGGCGGTGACGGCGGCTCGGTGTACATGGTTGCCGACGAAAACCTGAACACCCTGGTCGACTACCGCTACACCCGTCACCACGAAGCCCAGCGCGGCGCCAACGGCGGCAGCACCGACTGCACCGGCAAGAAGGGTGAAGACCTGTTCCTGCGTGTGCCGGTCGGTACTACCGTGATCGATGCTTCCACCCAGGAAGTGATCGGTGACCTGGTCACCCCGGGGCAGAAACTGATGGTCGCCCAAGGCGGCTGGCACGGCCTGGGGAACACGCGCTTCAAGTCCAGTACCAACCGGGCACCGCGCCAGACCACCCCAGGCAAGCCGGGTGAGCAGCGTGACCTGAAGATGGAAATGAAGGTGTTGGCCGACGTGGGCCTGCTGGGCCTGCCAAACGCCGGCAAAAGCACCTTCATTCGCTCGGTTTCGGCCGCCAAGCCGAAAGTGGCCGATTACCCGTTCACCACCCTGGTGCCGAACCTGGGTGTGGTCAGCGTCGACCGCTGGAAGAGCTTCGTCATCGCCGACATCCCCGGCCTGATCGAAGGTGCTTCCGATGGCGCCGGCCTGGGTATCCGCTTCCTCAAGCACCTGGCCCGCACCCGCGTGCTGCTGCACCTGGTGGACATCGCGCCGCTGGACGAGAGCAGCCCTGCCGACGCAGCCGAAGTGATCGTCAACGAGCTGACCCGCTTCAGCCCGTCGCTGGCCGAGCGTGAGCGCTGGCTGGTGCTGAACAAGGCCGACATGGTCATGGACGACGAGCGCGACGCGCGCGTGCAGGAAGTGGTCGAGCGCCTGCAGTGGGACGGTCCGGTCTACGTGATTTCGGCCATCTCCAAGCAGGGCACTGAAAAGCTCAGCCACGACCTGATGCGCTACCTCGAAGACCGCGCCGACCGCCTGGCCAACGACCCGGCCTACGCCGAAGAGCTGGCCGACCTCGACCAGCGCATCGAAGACGAAGCCCGTGCCCAGCTGCAGGCCCTGGACGACGCCCGCACCCTGCGTCGCACCGGCGTCAAGAGCGTGCACGACATCGGCGACGATGACGGTTGGGACGATGACTTCGAGGACGACGAAGACGGCCCGGAAATCATTTACGTGCGCGACTGACCGGTTGCAGTACACTAAACGCCGCTCTCTGGAGCGGCGTTTTTGTATCCACGGTATCTACAGATTCGACATAGGTTGGAAGAAGATGCGAAGCAAGGTGACGGGCGCCAAGCGCTGGGTCGTGAAGATTGGCAGTGCTCTGCTGACCGCCGATGGCAAGGGCCTCGACCGCGGGGCCATGGCCGTTTGGGTCGAGCAGATGGTCGCGCTGCGTGAGGCGGGCGTGGAGTTGGTACTGGTGTCCTCCGGGGCCGTTGCTGCCGGCATGAGCCAGCTGGGCTGGACCTCGCGACCGAGCGCGATGAACGAGCTGCAGGCCGCTGCGTCGATCGGCCAGATGCGCCTGGTGCAGGCCTGGGAGTCGAGCTTCGGCGAGCACGGCAAGCACACCGCGCAGATCCTGCTGACCCATGACGACCTGTCCGACCGCAAGCGTTACCTGAACGCCCGCAGCACCCTGCGTACCCTGGTCGACCTGGGTGTGGTGCCCGTCATCAACGAAAACGACACCGTGGTCACCGACGAAATCCGTTTCGGCGACAACGATACCCTGGCGGCGCTGGTGGCCAACCTGGTCGAGGCCGACCTGTTGGTGATCCTTACCGACCGTGATGGCATGTTCGACGCCGACCCGCGCAACAACCCCGAGGCCCAGCTGATCTACGAAGCCCGTGCCGACGACCCGGCGCTGGATGCCGTGGCCGGCGGCACCGGTGGCGCGCTGGGCCGTGGCGGCATGCAGACCAAGCTGCGCGCCGCGCGCCTGGCGGCCCGCTCGGGTGCCCACACCATCATCATCGGTGGCCGCATCGAGCGCGTGCTCGACCGCCTGAAGGCTGGCGAGCGTCTGGGGACCTTGCTGTCACCCGAGCGCGGCATGCTCGCGGCGCGCAAGCAGTGGCTGGCTGGGCACTTGCAAACCCGTGGCACCCTGGTGCTGGATGCCGGTGCCGTGCAGGCGCTGCGCCAGGCCAACAAGAGCCTGCTGCCGGTGGGCGTGAAAACCGTGCAGGGCAGTTTCCGCCGTGGCGAGATGGTGGTGTGCGTCGGCCCGGACGGTGCAGAGGTCGCCCGTGGCCTGGCCAACTACAGCGCCCTGGAGGCGCAGAAGATCATTGGCCAGCCTTCGGATGCCATCGAGAGCACCTTGGGCTACATTGCGGAGCCAGAACTGGTGCACCGCGACAACCTGGTTCTGGTCTGAGGGTTTGGCTGTGTTGAGAAGGATGATTGCCGTTGCCGCGTTGGCCTTGCCCATGCTGGCCGGGGCTGAGGAAATCGGCCAGGTGTCCACCGTGTTCAAGTTCCTTGGGCCGAACGACCGCATCGTGGTGGAAGCCTTCGACGACCCCAAGGTCGAAGGTGTGACTTGCTACCTGTCGCGGGCCAAGACGGGCGGGGTGAAAGGCGGGCTGGGCCTTGCCGAAGATCGGGCGGAGGCCTCCATCGCCTGCCGCCAGGTCGGGCCGATCAGCTTCAAGGGTGAGCTCAAGGATGGCGAGGAGGTGTTCAAGGAGCGCACCTCGCTGGTGTTCAAGACCATGCAGGTGGTGCGCTTCCTCGACAAGAAGCGCAATACCCTGGTGTACCTGGTGTACAGCGACCGCATCGTCGAGGGCAGCCCACAGAATGCGGTGACGGCGATTCCGATCTTGCCTTGGGCGCAGTGATCGCCTGATAGATGGCCGGGAGGCCTTTGGCCTCCATCGCGACGCAAGGCCGCTCCCACAAAGGTCCTGCATATGCCGGTCAATGTGGGAGCGGCCTTGTGTCGCGAAAGGGCCGCAAAGCGGCCCCAGGTTCCTCAGGCCAACTCTTCGGCCTGATCCTCACGCACAACCGCTTTCACCTTATCCAAGCGGCTGATGAACTTCCAGTCCGCCTCGTCGATGTAGATGCCATTCGGCCCGCTGCCACCTTCCAGGTCGATCGCCACACGTGCCGATACCTGGGGCTTCACGCTCGCCAGAATCGGCACGAAGCCCAGCTGCAGGCTGGTTTCCAGCAGTGCCGCCTGGTTGCGCTCGTCGATGTCGGCCGCTTCGTCCAGGTAGTACGGCAGGCGAATACGGCCGGCCAGGTCGCGGTCCATCAGGTGCAGCAACAGGTACATGTTGGTCAACGCCTTGATGGTCATGGTGGTGCCGTTGGACGCCGCACCATCGATGTCGGCATGGATGACCGGCTGGCCGTTGACCTTGGTGATCTCGAACGCCAGCTCGAACAGGTCCTTCAAACCCAGTTGGTTGTGGTTGGCCGCCACCAGGCGCGCCAGGTACTCCTTGGCCTCTTCGTTCTTGTTGTCCTGCTCGGCGCTCTGGGTCAGGTCGAATACCGACAGGGTTTCGCCTTCCTCGTACTGGCCGGCACTGTGGATGATCTGGTCGATATGCTTGAGCGCTTCCTTGTTCGGCGCCAGCACCACGCGGAAGCTTTCCAGGTTGGATACCTGGCGCTTGTTGATCTCGCGGTTGAACAGCGCCAGCTGGTGCTCGAGGCTGTCGTAGTCGCTGCGGATGTTGCGCAGGGTGCGGGCGATGTCGGTCACCGCCGCGCGGCGCGCCTTGGCCAGGGTCAGGGCTTCGTCGGTGCGGTGCGCATAGGCGTTCACCAGCAATTGCAGGCGGCGCTCCATGTCGTCTTCACTGTCGAACTTGGCCACGCCTTTCAGGCGCACCTGGGCATACAGTGCCTCGATCTGGTTATCGACGCGCTGCAGGCTCTGCCAGCTGTCCTGGTAGTCGTTGAGCAGCGGCAGCAGGTTGTCCATCGAATCGTCGATGGCTTCCATGAAAGGCGTACCGTAGGGCAGGTCGGCCGGCAGCAGTTGGCGGCGGCGCAGGGCGTCTTCCAGGGTGCGCTGCTTGGACTCGAGGTCGGCGAGCTGGCGGCCGACCAGTTGCAGCTTGGCCGACAGTTGCTGGACGCGTTCGGTGAACGCGTCGCTGGAGCGCTTGAGCTCGTCCTGGGCGGCTTCCAGTTGCGACAGTTGCTCGAGTTTTTCCGGCTCTTCGGCCGCGAGGGTCTGGCTGCGGCGGTAGTCTTCCAGGGCCTTCTGGGCGTCCAGCACTTCCTGATACAGGGTTTCGGTCTGGGCTTTGGAGGCCGAGCGGTCGGCGGCTACGGCCTGCTGGGTCTTGAGCTGTTTCAGCTCTTTCTCCAGGCGCTCTTTCTGGTCGCGCAGGGCGGCGCGGTCGGCCAGGGCCTGCAGGGCCGGCGGGTCGATGTTGGTCAGGTCGATGGCCAGGCCCGGCGCCTCGAAGCGCTCGCCCTTGAAGCCGTCGAGCACCGCTTCCAGCGATTTTACCCACAGGTCGCTGTCGTCCAGCTCGATGCCGCGCTCGCCCAGTGGCAGGCTGAACAGCGCACCGTTGAACAGGCGCATCAGGCGGTCGACGTCCTGCTGCGAGAACTCTTCGCGCAGGCGTGCATAGCTGTTGTTGTCGGCATGGTCGAGCTGCTGCTTGACCTGCTTCAGGCGCTTTTCCAGGTCGCGCACACGCTCGTCGAGGTCTTCGGCGCTGAACTGCCGCGACTGGGCCAGGGCACCGGCCAGTTCGTCGTGCGCGTCCTTGGCTGCCAGCAGTTGCTGCTCCAGCACCTTCACGTCCTCGACCAGCGCAAAGCGGTGCTTGAGGACCGACAGCTCACCCAGCCAGCGCTGGATACCGGTGATTTCGCGCTCCAGGCGCATCAGCTCCTGGGTGCCGCCGCGCTGGTCGTTCTGCAGGCGGTCCTGCTCGCCACGGTAGTGCTCGGCCTGGATCACCAGCTCTTCCTTGCGCGCCATGGCGTATTCCTGCCAGGTGCCCAGCAAGGTGTCGAGCACCGGGGAAATGCGGTGCAGCTTGCCGCGCAGGATGTCACGCTGGGCCACGCCGCCCGCCAGCGCCTCGACCAGCGGGCCGGCCGCGACCAGGGCGTTGTAGTCCTGTTCCATGCGGCGTACGTCGCGGAAGGCCTCTTCGCAGGCGGCGATGTAGTCGACACTGCCCGAGCGCAGGCTGTGCTCGAAGGCATCGAGGAACAGTTGCTTGAGCTTGGCCGCAGTGATTTCGCGCATGTGCAGCAGGTTGATGAACAGTGCGCGGAAGGTTTTCAGGCTTTGCTCGCTGGTGGAGCGCAGCGGGATCATGGTCAGGTCCAGCGGAACCGACGTGTGGCCGCCGACCAGCAGCCGGCGCAGCTCGTCGGGCTTGACCTCGTAAGCCTTTATGCCCAGGCGCTCGAGGTTGGTGAAGAGCTCTTTCTGGCGCAGGCAGGTGTCGTTCTTCTGGTAGTGGGCCAGGTCCAGTTCGCCCTTGTAGGCGAAGAACTGGTGACCGAAACCACCGCCCGGCCCGCGGCCGACCACGCCAATCACGTGGGGGCCATGGGGCAGGCTCAGTTCGCAGAGAATGTACGAGGTGTCGCTGGCAAAGTAGAAGCGGCGCGACTGCTCGAGGCTGTACTTGCCGAAGCTCATGTCTGACATGCGTGCCAGGATCGGGAACTGCAGCGCGTTGATCGACGCCGATTTGCCCAGGTTGTTGGCGCCGTAGACCGACAGCGGGTGCTCCAGCGGGAACAGGCCAAGGCTGTAGCCTGCAGTGTTGAGCAGTGCAAAGCGGCGGATGCCGTAGCGTTCCTGGCTCATGCGTCAATCTCCTGTTGCTCTTCGCGGATGGCCCGGGCCAGGGCGTCCTCTTCGCTTTCCTCGCCGTCGAACGGCGTGAGGTCCAGCGGGTCGTCGGTGCGGTTGAGTTCCTCGGGGCTTTCTTCCTCGACCAATACCGGGGTCGGCAGCGGCAGGTCGCTGTGCAGCGTGGCGGCCAGGTCGCGGTCCTGCTGCACCGACAGGCACACGTCGAGGAAACGGTGCATGGGCGGCAGGAAGCGGTAGATGCCGCCTTCTTCGTGGGCGAAGCCCAGCTGGGTCATGCGCCGCAGGATCTTCTCTTCAAGCTCGTCGACGGTCTGCACCTCGGCCTGCAGGAACAGGTCGCGGTACTTGTCCAGCAGCGATGGCAGCTCGTCGCGGCCGATACTGCCGCCGTCCAGCACTGCCATGGGGTCGCGGCCCTGGTCCGCCAGGTGCTCGACCAGGATGAAGGTGAACAGCGACAGGCGTTGCGCGGTCTTGTTGACCTGCGCGGCGGTCATGTCCGGGACGAAGTAGTAGAAACCACGGGTGTCGCACACCAGCTCGAAGCCCAGGGCCTTGAACAGGGTGCGGTATTGGTCCTGGAAGTTCGACAGCTGAGCATACAGCTCGGGGTCGCGACGGCTGATGTGGAAGCCTTTGAACAGCTCGCGGAAGATCGGCGCGAGCTGGGCTAGTTCGGAAAGATCAAGATGCATGGGCTGGGCTCGCGTTGGGGTCGGTAGGCGCGCTGTTGGCGTCTTCGCGGCTGGAGGTCAGGGCGAACGAGCGCAGGCTGACCAAGTGTTCCTGGGTGGTGTACTCGCGCCGGTCCAGGCGTTCGCGCTTGAAGCGCTTTTCCCGCGACAGGCGCGAGAACCAGTACAGCAACTCGTCGGTGGCGCCTTCGGGCTCCTGCTCCAGCAGCCACACCATCAGGTCGGGCAGGGGCAGCGCCTGTTCGCAACGTTCGGCCATTTCCTTGACCGTGCGTGGGGCGCGGGGCAGGGCACCGGACTGCGTCTTGTGGGCCTTGGGGAAGCGCGCCGGCTTGGGCTCGAAGCGGGCCAGGGCGTACACGTAGGCTTCGACCTGGCTGGCACTGCCGAGGAAGGTGCTTTGCGGGCGGGTGAACATCGGCATGGCCGCTTGCGGCACGGCATCCAGGCCCTTGCGCCGGATCACCGACAGGGCCAGTGCGGCGCCACGGGTCACGGCGTTGTGCCGACGGGCTTCTTCGCGCAGCGGCAACAGCAGTTCGCGGGCGTGGCGCAGGGTGAGCTGAGCGTTGGTCTGCATCTCCAGGATGCGCGCATGGGTGCGCAGCAGCATGTCGTCATCGACCAGGTGGCCCAGGCGCGCCTGTTCGCCCAGCAGCTTGAGCAGCACGGTCTCGACCTTGCGCACGCCTTGCTCGAAGGCGCCGTCGGCGTTGACCAGCTGGATCATCGGCTCGACGTACTCGTCCCAGGTGGCCAGGACCTCGGCATAGCGCTGGCGCAGCGGGATCTGGCGGTTGCTGGTCTTGGCCCGTTCGGCCACCGCCACCAGCGCCTGCTCGTCGTTGTCGAGCTTTTTGAGCACATCGCGCACGCGCATGTCGAGCAGGCGCAGCTGGCGCGCCAGGTCGTCGCTGTCGCGGTTGTCGAAGGCGTCCTGGATGTGCCCGGCAAGGCGTTCCAGGTGGCGCAGGTAGGCTTCGATCTCCAGGCACAGGCCCAGCCGGTGCTCGCGGCGCAGGTAGGCGAGAAAGTCGTGTATCTGCGCATTGAGCTCGAAACGGTTCGGGCTTTTGGCCACCGGGACCAGGATGTCCAGGCGGATCCACACGTCGAGCAGCTGGGTGATGTCCTGCGGGGTGCTTTCTACTTGCTGGCGGGCCACATGCTGGCGCAGCTCGACCAGGCTCAGGGTGCCCTGGTCGAAACGCTCGCACAGCGGCTCGATCAGGGCCCAGTGTTCGGCTAGGGCGCGCAGGACGCGCTTGGGTTCGATCATTGGCTTCGACTCGTTGCCAAGAAAAAGGGGCGATTGTACTGCATCCGGGGGGCAGGGTTTCACCCCTTGGTCTGTAATGGGGGATAACCTCATGTCATATGGGTGTATGGCGTGGTTTTTGTGGTGGCAGTGAGATCGAGCGCCGCCCGCGCGGCGCATCGCGGCGCAAGGCCGCTCCTACA